>JALYZH010000228.1 GCA_030948945.1 Gemmatimonadota bacterium
CGGCACCATCGCAGCTAGGCTGGGATGTACGACACGCCCAGCTCAGGACAGCGCCGCATGTCACGAAACTAGCCATCATTAGCCGAAAAGCGGCGCTTGGCTGAGTAAACGTAAACACTCCTAAAAATGTCTCAGAAGACCGTGAGCGTGCCGAGGTCGAACTCAATATTCGACATTGCGCTCATCGACAAACCCTGTCCGTTCAGGCGGCGGGCGGACACAACTCCGTAAAGCGTCACACCGGTGTCGCCCCACTGAAACACAGGCGCCCCGCTGTCTCCTCCCTGCGCCGTCGCCTCGACCAGATCCTGACACCGCAGCACCACGATGAGGCCTTGGCTAGGTTCAGATGCGCGGAGATTCACGCACGTTTGCGCGACGTAGCCGTACGTCCACCCTGTTGACCTCCCAATCTTATCGAGGATCATGTTTATGTTGGGATAGTTTCCTTTTGCGATAATCGTGAGGTGTGGCTGCGCCGCGTCGATGGTTGTCGGCCCGGAGTCCGTGTAGCTAAACGTACCCGTTCCGGTGGGTTTTGCGATCTTTCCGAGTGACCAGGTAACGTCGGTGGCTAGCAGAGCAGCCAGAGCATCGCTGTCGCGGCACGGCCTGCTGGTCCCCGGCTGGTCAGGATCATCGCACGTCTGGGCTGTCGTATACGCCGGATCAGCAGTCTCGGCTCCCGCATAGTTCCCGACCTCGACAGTGGGTTGGTAGTATCCGGTCCCGTCCGGCGCGCCAAACACGCTGCTGCAATGGGACGCAGTGACGAACACAGCCTGCTGGTTGCGATAGGCGAGGAATCCGAGCGAGCACCCCCAGTAGGTGTTATCGGATTGGCGATAATAGTCGATTTCGATTCCTCCCTCGAGCGGGCGAAGTCGATCGCTTAGCGTACTCACGCTGTATGTAGCCGCCGATCGGAGTCCGGCGCGGGAGCCGATTTCAATGTTCGACGTGGCGTTCATTGACGGACCGTGCCCGCTGGTGTGTGCGCCAGACACGAGGGCGTAAAGTGTCGTACCACTGAATGCGGCTGCGGATTGCCTCCCCGTGTCGGTGCTGCCCGGTGCGCACGGGTTGCATGTCGCGCGCTTGCGGTCGATCACAAAGCCAACGGTCTCAACCAAGTCCACCATCCCTGGCGGTACACCAAGTCGCGCGAGAGTTCGCTGGACGTTGGATCGCCCCACAGACGCATTCTGGCGGTCGATACCGATTACGATCCGGTTCCGGTCTTCGGCAATGTCGGTGTAGACAGTACCAACGAGTGCGAGCACTCGCATGCTGAGGCTATCGTGCCACAATCGTAACGTCGGGAAGTCGTACTGCCCGCGCTGAATCACGATCTCCGGGCGCTGCGCCTGACGGTCACGTCGTCCCTTCGACCGGGATGCAAGGATTGGAGCGAGCAATCCACGAGCGCCGCTCGCCTTCGTAGTGTCTGTTAGGAAGACGTGCAAATTGCCTAACGAATCGAAGCTAAAGCCGCCAAACCCTGGGATCTGCCGGGATAACATAAGGAAGCGGTCTTCGTGCGGTCTCGGAACTGCGCGTCCGGACTGCGCGAGCATGACCATCGGGACGATGATCAATAAAATTGTGATAGAGGCGCTAAGGCCATGTATCTTCGAATTTCCCCGCATAAGGCACCTCGTGGGTTTATTACCAATCGCCCGTGATATTTCTGCACGATCAGATACGCCGGTCAACCCGGCAATGCCACTTTCATATCATCGGACTGTCGATTCTCTATCAAGAGGAGCCGCTGAACTCCCGGGCTGAAGGGCTGACTCCTGCCTGAATCGCCTTTCGGTCTAGTCGGCCTCAGTCGAAAGGAGATCCTTCCGCCTCGGAAGGTACGCCACGTCGGAAGGCGAGACCCGAAGCCTCCGACGATATTTAAAAGGGCAGCCCCGTTTTTTTTTACCGGCCCACGTTCTGCTCTGATTGATTCATCCTGCTCATGGAGTCAGCCCGGAGGTGGGGAATGAGGATCGCACCGAGATCCGTCATCCTTGTTGGCTACACGCTCTCATTGGTGAGCGCGTGCGTACGCGAGCCTCCCGCCCGCGACGAATCGGCCGCGTCGAAGACGGCGACTCCCAAGGATCACATCACCAGAGGCCCGGCGGGGGCGGTACCAGCGAATGCGTCCGGCACGCCGAGCTCTCTTGGCTGGCCGAAACAATCTCAACTCGAACGCCAGGCATTGGCGGTTGCAGTCTTTCCCGCCAGCAATCCCTCTACTTGTAACCTCGGGGCGCCTCGGCCCGAAGGCAGCGGCGCTAACGTGGTCTATTTCGGTTGCGCTCCCCGACAGGGGCCGACGGTTCCCGCAGTCCCTGCGCGAATCGTGCGACTCGCGAGCGGCAGCGAACCAATGGAGGTCGCGCTGCGCGCATTGCTCGGCGGGCCAACTGACTCCGAGTCTCGAGTCGGCTACATATCATCGTTCAGTGTGGCATCCGCCGGAGTTTCGTTTCGCGTGGCGCGCATAGCGAATGGTCTGGCAGCCGTGGATTTCGATCGCGCCATCCTCGATATAAGCGCGCCGCCATCGGATCCCGTGCAGAATCCGCGTCATTTGTTCGTCGCGAACATGGACGCTTACCAGATCGTCGCGACGCTCGGTCAGTTCTCTGGCGTCCGTCGAGTCACCATCCTCGTTGGAGGGGAACCGCTTTGCCGCGCGCGCGGCGAGTGCTGATCGTGCACGGAGATAGTCATCACGGTGATTATTCGAGAGGTGGACACTTAACCCTTCAGTGCCTCCGCTACACCTTGTGCTGGATAACTCTCTCTGATCCCGTGCTCCTGATCGTACCACACTTGTACTAGACAACCGACTCGCAGGCTGGAGCGGTTGATTCGCTCGTCAAAACTTCCACCACGGTTTGCGAACTCGGACTTTGAGGTGGCCGCACATGCTCAACACGGTTGGGTTTGAGGCGAGCGCAGCAAAGACTTCAGCCCCCGCCTCAGCCCCCGCAACGGGAGCAATCTCGATTGTGTCCCGAGCGGCCACGTACCCGATCGCCCGAATAACGAGGCCGTATCTTTCAGGCGCGGTTGAGTCAAACCGGAAACGCCCAATCGAGTCGGAATAGACAGTCCGAGCCGGATTCAGTTGCACAGCCGCGCCCCTGATCGGATTCCCGGTCTTCAACGAGACGACCTTTCCAACAAGAGACTTTGTTGGAACTCCCTCTCCAGCAAGCGACCTTGTTGGAACTCCCTCCCAGGCGATCGCCGAACGAGAAGGCGGAGTCGACCCACACTCCATTCGCTGATATTCGTACCGATTGCAAGCGAGCGTCATCGCCGTTATGACAAGTGGAAATCTCGCGCGCATGGGGAACCCGTATGAAGACAATTTCTGTGGCTGCCGTTTAACTCCTTAGTTGGCTGGCGCCAGGTTTCTGTGGCGGAGTGCGCGCCGCCTCCGACGGAAGCCGGAACCGCTCGACCGCCTCGACCTGCAGCTGCTTCGCCAGCGCTCGACCGCGTGCGTTCTCGATCTCGGTGTGTGGAAAAATGCGTGGCCAGAGAGACTCGGGAAAGATTCGGCGAATGCTCGTCCCGTACTGATCGCCCATCTGCGGGACCGCGATTCCAACTATGCGTGCACGATCGTCTTGAGTCTCCACTTGCAACGCAACCGGTAGGCTCATTGCCGACCCGCGCACGAGTTCCTGCCTGTCGGGACTCGGGAGAAGTTCAATACAGATGGCCCAAACAAAAACTCGCCCCGCGTCCTGGTCGAGGGGCGCATAGGCACAGCGCATCTGGCCACCAAGGCTTGTGAAGCCCTGATGGTCCGCGATGTATGCGTTGAGAGAGTCGGGCGCGACGCGAACGTGCTCTACGCTGAACGCGCCGTTGATGTCCGTACGAAGCGCCGCCGCACTTGGCCGATCACATCCGGAACTACCAACCAACAGCGTTGGAAGCGCTAACCAGAGTGCGCGGTAACGCGCGACTGCCGGACTACGATTCATCGTTTCGATCCCGGCCAACGACGCCTCTAGATTGCTGTTGGTTCCGCCACCTAACGCCCTAGTTCAGCTGCAAGGACGCTACCACCCTCCCGCGGCGTAGCCGCATCCGTGAGTGCTCGTCAGCTTCAACGTACGTTAGGTGGCGCGCGTACCTGCCCGGCGCTGCATTCTAGAAGTCAGACTCACATGAAAAAGCCTGAGCGCGTGCAAACTCGACTCCTCGCATCCGTTGTATCTCCGGAAGCGAGCGGTCTGGCGCAGTGGCGGAGAGGATCGGTCGCGTCGGGTGTTGTCCAATATCTGATACGCCGAGCCGTTGGAGGGCCGCTCGATCCGCTTCGGTTATCCCGCGCGCAAAAAAGATCTGAACCGGGACATCGTAGAGGCGCGGACCGAGGACGTTAAGGGCATAATCGGCTATACCTTTGTCGCCCACGATCCTCGGTAACGCCGCCGCATCAATCTCGACTCGGACTACAGCGACGTTAAACCGATGCAACACATTTCCGCCGAGAGCAGTTACAGCGCGAACATCCTCGTCGGTCGGTATCCGATTTTCGTTCTTCGAGCGTAGACGAAGGTCCACGACGACCCTACCCGATGTTGGTAGGTGTGAAAAGTCTTCGCCGCACATGAAATAGCGAACACCGCGAGACGGTGAGTCGAGCGGGGGCAGAGTAACAGGCGAGTTTTCAGCATCAGCTCGATCGAGAGGCGGACACTTAACCACTTTCACTGCCCCCGCTACAACTTGCAGTGGATAGCTGTCTTTTATCGGTTCCTTCGGATCGTACCAAACCTGTACTAGACAACCGACTCGCAGGTTGGAGCGGTTGATTCGCGGTGGGAGGCGCACGAGGGCTTTCGGGCTGTGGCGGCCACCAAGCCAGTCGGTCGTGTCCGATTCAACTCTCAAATGATGAGCAGGCAGAGCCGTGACAAAACCGCTTATATCGGCAGCACGGGACTGGTGGGGACACCCCATGCAACAAATTGGTAAGGCGACGAGAAGACTTTTGTTCATGTTCTCCAACAAAAAAACAGATTCTGCGGCCTAAAGCGCTCGTTCAGCTTCAAGCACGCTGCCGCGCCCCCGGCGTAGTTCAGTTGCATGCGCGTTACGCCCATCGCAGCGGAACCGCACCCGAAAAGTGCTTTCAGTTGCAACGTACGTTAAGTAGCGAGCGCAAGAATATCCATCACCCCTTGAGTCGCTACTGAGCTGTACCGGGTTCGGTGGACAGTGAGTTAAGCTACTGCCGCCGCCCGCTCGACGCTGAGCGACGCCGAGCTTGCATCGCTTCCGGCGAATCCAGCTGGAATCGTGGATGAGCGACAACGACCTCATGGAAATAAGTGGTGGCACGACACCCCTGTGCATCCTTGCCACGGTGATAGTGGTAGGAGATGACTTTTATTTCCTGCTCGATACGCTTGGCGCGTTGCGCGTCCAGAGTTGAATCACCCGTTTTCAACAAAAACTTTTCCAAACTTCTTTCCGGGTCGGTAAAATACTTCTTTGAATTGTCGTTTCGATAGAGTAGCTGACCTCTGTAAGCAATTATTTCGCGCTTTGTTTTCGTTCCGTTTTCGTCCCACGCGACGCGAAAACCCGTATAGCCTAAACCACCATTAAAAACGATAGGTTGCGACTCCGACAAATTATCCAGCAACGCAAGAAGTTCGTTAGCCTGCTTGCCGGTCAAATTCCATTTCGGATTTTCTCTCCCGCTGTAAATCTGCAAAGTAACGGTAGCTCCTTTCACGTTTTTAGGTGTCGAATTACGCGACCTCGTTTGTGTTTTAGAATCGAGACTGCAAGCCAGCATAAAGAATGCGAGCAGCCAGGCCGTAACATTTTTCATGTTTTTAACCTCGCTTATATCTAACTTACAGTCCAACCGTAAGGAAAATATCTATAGCCACAGAATAAGCTGTAATATCCCCGATCACAGGTCTCCGGATTGGTTATCCAATAGCCGCTGCCATCATAGTTCCTAGCCGCCGTCTGACCCGGTTTATGACACCAGTGACCGTTAGCGCATAGGCGATACCAGTGATAATCTCCGTATGTTGGATCAGGGTCTATAACAAGACAGGTATAAACTTCATTACCTGTCCAGCAAGCAGTAGTAAAGCCGTCGTATGCCGCACAATAACTTGTCGTACCTACGGCATTATTACACGCCAGAGAAGTATGAGCGACGTTGGACTTGCGTCCGGGCTGGGCGAAAGTATCACCTCTGTAATTTGCCGCAAAATTGTAGCAATTGTTATTAAAAACTATCCGACCGACTTACCAAGGAGGAGAAATGAATAAGAATAAATCAACTCGCAGAGAATTTTTAGAGATTACGGGCGTCACTTTAACGGGAATCGCTTTTAATCGTCGTCCTTACGGCTAAGTCGTGTAAGTAAGACGGCACAGACTCTTGGTGGTCCTGAACGCTGGTTTTCGGGCACCTCTGCGGAATTGACGCTTTGCCCGAGGCCCTTCGTGTTCCAGCACTAAATGCTCAGGAGTCCCAAAGCTCGTCATGTGTCACGCAAAGACGGCGGGAGAAAAACACCGATTAGTGGGAACGGCGGCGACTCGAATATTGTTCGTTTCCAGCCCTCTTTACGTATTCCATCGCGCAATCTGAGCCACAGATACATCATCCCGCCCGCCGTCACCCAGACGTCAGCCAAGTTGAACGCGCCGAGCCCCATCGTAATGAAGTCAGTAGCGGCGCCACGCACCCCCAGCTCAATCACGTTGCCCAAGCCCCCACCCAGAATCAAACCGAAGGCAGTCAGGTAACGGTGAGCTCGAGCCGGTGTCATCGCCGCGATCCAGAAGACGCCCGACAGGACAATGATCCCGACAAGGGCGTAAAGCCTCGGCACAGCCCATGGAAGCGCCAAGCCACGAAATCCTTGGGTGTTCGAGACAAGTGTCAGCGTAGGGGCCGTGAAGGATGTAGGCAACGCCAGTCCGGGCTCCAACGTGCGAAGAGCCCACCATTTCGTGACCCAATCCAGGAAAAAGGCCGCAAGAGCTACGAGATAGAAACAGTAACGTGGAACTCCGTCACTGTCCGCAAGCGCCTGCCTCGGAGCACGGCTGTTCTGGCTCATTTTCGACGTTTTCTCGCCGTCCTCCGGTGAATACCGAAAGACGACCTTTCCGAAACGCTCGCGGTCATTGAACGTACGATCGAGAAAGGGAAGTGTGTCGTCGTCTGTGAAAACCGAGTCCACCGTACACGCGAGCCGGCGGTCTGCGTAATCCACCGATGCGCGCTCGAGGTCCGACCGCGTACCGAGGCAGTTACCGATCAGGCTCAGATTCTGGATGAGCGCGTGTCCCATGATCTGGTCCATCGGAAGTGGTGTGGTATTGGGTGCGCCGTCCGGTGTCTGCGCTGCCAGGCCGCACGTGATATACGTGCCACGCGGACCGAGTACGCCCACGGACCGCGATCATCGTCCCCTTTGCGATCGCCGCGATTAGTCCTCGCATCGTGCTTGTTCCACAGTGGCTAACGAAAGCAATCTCCGCGCGACATGTCGAGGACGAAGGATGCACTTGAACGGCCGCCCAGAATCTTATAGCTGTAATAAAACGGTTGGCCTTCGTTCTCTGCAAAATCCGACTGTAAGGACACCGTCAATCGGAGATATGCTCACGCTTAATGCCCCAGTGGATTATCTCCTTGGCTACTTCCTTCCACACGAGGGGACCGGGACTCACAGACCTGGGAGATTCGTCTGCAGCCGATCTACCACGACTCAACGGGACGCGTAATACAAAAGGCGACTCTCCCACAAAAAAAAAGAAGAAGAAGTGTTCAGAAAGGCACGGGCTTGCCAGCTCGTTCTCGCGCGGCCGCTGCAATTAGGTGCGTTGGAGCGCACGGACCCCCTGCACTGCCCCCAGAATCATGAGAAGCGCAAAGGGCACGAGATAGGGTCCCAGCGAAAAGCCGCTTACGATAATGAGGACGCCCAAGGCCACTAGCGCCGCACCTTCAGCAAACCCACGCCAAGGGCCTCGCCAGAGAAAGAGGGGCGAAGCGATTACCGATAGGGACGCGACGGATACTGCGAAGTACATCGGAGAGGTGCGTCGACTACGTGCGACCGCAACGAGTATCCCCACAAGACAAAGAATCGCCAGCCCCCCGTTCAGAAACACGGCTATCCGTTCCAGGGTTGGCGACGATGAATGGGGAGGTGTAGGAGAATTTCGCGCCCATGTCTGTCTTCCACAAATCAGCACGCCCACTAGAGCGACGGCTATCCCGATCAGGAGCACGCTTCAGCGACGGTCAGTAGGTGTAATAGGAATGATAGCCGGTCGGGCCACTGAGCACATTCCGCCCCCGTTGCGAATCCCTGCCAATCAATCGCAAACGCCCCGTTGTCATAGCCGACAGTGTGCTGAAACCCCAAGAAGGATCTGATAGGCACCGAAGCTTGCATCGCAACACAAACTAGATTCTTGCATTAATTCAGGGAAATGGTACGCTCAGACAGAGACACGAAATGGGGATCGCCGTGCGTCTGCTCGGGCCCCGCGTGAAGTCGAGCGTGCACCGCGAGATGAGGTCGAAACGGATTGGACGGACGACGGTGTCCGCGATCTGGTCGATGACGTGCTTGATGAATGGTTTGAAGAGTAACGCCTACGGAAGACCCTTCATCGTCTCAGCGCTTAGACAAAAAACCTAAGCGAGCGAATGTTTTGCAATCTCTCTCGCAAGCTATTATCCAGCAGTATTTATGAGGCGCGCTCGCTGGTGCCCGTTACTGCCGGTTGGGTGTGCAAAAGTCCGGCAATGGGGACCGGCAGGATGCCGGCGATAGGGGCTCCTGCCCTATGAAAAACCGGCCCCGTGCCGGACATCACATTCCTTCTTACCACGCCTGATAAGCGTGGTGTCGAGTGAATCCGTTGGGGTGCCGTTGGGGTGCCGTTTCTCCCGGCAAGATTCGACATTTCGTTTATGGAGATCCGGCTCCGACGCTCGGTTTCCCTATGAGATCCGACAAAATGTCGTAAATGTTAATCCCTCTGAGCCGAATGGGGTTCAGGGGGTCGCGGGTTCAAATCCCGCCGTCCCGCAACGCAGAAGGACGCATGAGGGCTAGACGTTCGCCATCGGTCACCCATACGAAGGCAGTCACGCTGCGCCCGATACGGGCTCAGGAGATCGCACGGTCGATCTCAGTGCGCTCCATAGACTTACAGTAGAGTGAATGCGAGTTTCGTGTGAGTTTCCGCCGAAGGAAGGCTGGCGGGTGCGCTCGATCGACCTGGAGGGTGAGGCGCGGAGGGCCGTACGGGGGAACTTAGGCCCAAAATCGGGGCGCATACCGGCTTAAATCTTCGCGATATTTTTCTCGAAATCCTTTCAAGCTACTTCTCTTGGCTCTTCATCTCCTGCTGCCGCCGGTGGCCTTACTACCACTTTCCCGTTTGCCCATGGCGACGTACCTGATACCACACACCGGCGCCCAACGGCACACCGAACACGGCGCCCAATACGACGCTTGGTTTTAGGATGGCTACTACCTGGCCGGTCGGGTTCATCGACCAACCAATGAGGAACCACAAAAGGCCGGCGCTGAGAAACCCAACTCCCGCGGCGCCAACTATCGACTTGGCCAAGGGCAGAGCAATTCCTACGACCAGGCCCGCCGTCCCACCGGTTAGTAAGTAAACCGACAACACCATCGGCAGCGATGTGGGATACGTATCGAAAAGCTGACTTCCCTTAAACAGGAAACCCACGAGCGGGAAAACGCAGAATACGGCCCCGAGAAGAAGGCCAGCGACAATGCCTAGCTTCACGTCATCGAAGTATTGCCTCAAGGCGGTCCAT
>JALYZH010000249.1 GCA_030948945.1 Gemmatimonadota bacterium
AAAGAATCAGAATCTGGAGTCGTTCCTTAGCGTAATCCTGAGCGAGCAAAGCGTCGATGGCCCCGGCGATCTGCTTTTCCTCATTGTACGCGGGGATCACGATGCTGACGAAGGGCCAATCGGAGTAATGAATAATCGTTTCACTTTCGCGTTTACGCGACGCGATCCATAGTACGACGGGGTAGGCAACGTAGGCATAGATCGCGACGACAAGAGGAAATGCTACGAGAGAGCATGCGAATACTGTCAAAGACGACCTTTTCCAGAAGTGGCGTCCCGATAGATGCGGTCATAGGACGCGAGCCAGGGCATGGGCGCAAAATCGGTTTCAAGCCGAGCCCTGGCGCGCGTCGCTCGAATGCGCGCTTCGGCTGGTGCGTTGACGACGTTTCGAATAGCACAGGAGAGAGCTCCTGAATCTCCTGGTGGAATCAAAATCGCCTCAGCATGAGAAACCACGTCGGGCACCCCGCCGACCAGTGTCGCCACGACCGGCACATTTGCGTGCATCGCTTCGAACAGAGTGATCGGAGTGCCTTCCGTCCGGGAGCTGATAACCAGCAGGTCGAATGCTGGCAGCAACCGTGAGGCTCTGGGCACTTCGCCAGCCCATGAGATTCGACGATCGAGCTGAAGCTCTCTCGCTCGACCTTGCAGCTTCGGGCGTTCAGGCCCCTCGCCAATCATTGTGACGTGGATCGGGAGATCCCGCAGCGCCGGTAGCGCTTCGATCAGAATATCGGGTCCCTTTTCCCGGCTCATTCGGCCTATCCAGGCAATGTTGAATTCCTCGCGTGAGAGCTGTGGTGGTTGACGAGCGAGCTCGCCAGTAAGAAGTGAATCCGGTGCAAACCACGCATTGGGCAATGCGAATATTCTGCCGCGCAAACCGTGAGTAGACGCCAGGTCCTCGGCGAGTTGCCGCGAAACCGCCACGACCGCATCGAAGCGGCGATACGAAACTCGCTGCATCCATTGATAGAACAGATTACGGTAAGTCCCTCCCGTGAATCCATGCGCGGTGCTGATGAGAGTGGCGCCACAGTTCGCCGCAAGTGACGCGGCCAGCACATCCGGGTGAGAACCATGACTGTGAAGCACGTCGGGGGTGAGCCGAATGCAGATTTCCTGAAGTGCTCTCCGTTGAGCGTGGTATGCACGCCGGTGTTGGATGATGGGAATCACCTGTACGCCGACGTTTCGCAATTCGCCGATGAGCGACGGCTCGGTTGTGCCAGTTTCGAGAATTGGGAGCACCGCGACTTCATGCCCGCTTTCCTTCTGACCCGCGGCAAGTGCAAACACGACCCGTTCGAGGCCCCCAAACGGGGCGGGGGCCAACAGGTGAAAAATCTTCAGAAACCCGCCAGCCGAAGGCGAAAACCGTTGAGCGACAGGCCCGACGGAATACTCAGCCGCGGTAGCGTGTACGAGGGGAGCGACAAAGATGGTTGGAGCCAGCCGCCGTCAATCCGGAACGCTCCCAGATACCCAGCCTTTGTGGCGGCTCCCTTTACCGACTCGTTGTAAAGGCCATACGGGTAACTAAGCCAGGGAACCACAGAGGAAAAGCGCGATCGCAGCCATTGATCGGAACGGCTTAGTTCGCCTCCAAGATCGGCCTCCCCCAATGCACAGAGGTTTGGGTGGGACCAACTGTGTGATCCAATCGTAACGCCTGGTTGGGAAACAGCAGCCGCCAACTGAGTGATGGTACCTATCCGCGGCAAATTGTGGTTCGAGCTCGATACGACAAATTGAGAATTTGCCCAGCGAAGAACCGAATCAGCGTTGCCGCCGAGTGTTTCAAGAACATGCCTTCTCAAGTTACCGGAGATAACTCCGTGTGTCCGTTCTGCCAGAGTGTCCCACCACGAAACCGAGTCGATCAGAGCGGGAGCAACAAAAATGGTCGCTGGCATTCCACGTTTTACCAACTCTTCAACACCGACGGTTAACGCGCCCATGTAGGCGTCGTCGAATGTGATTACAGCGCGCGGCCGAGTTGAAAGTGGTAAGGGGTGTCCGATCGATTCTATCGGAACAACGTCGTGCGTTTCGGCAAGAGCATCGAGCTGGAGCGAGAACTCCTTTTGTGGCAGGTGCAGATCTTTATCGCCTGAAACCGCCTCGCCATTTGGTACCACGTTATGATACGCAAGTACCAACGTACGTCCGCGCCGAGTGCGACGCGCGAGGCGCTCCACCCCCGAGCGAACAAGTGCTTTCTCCGCCAGATGCTTCAACGTGGGGTTCACTGCGGAAAACACCTTCCAACGATCTCAGTGATTGCTTCCAATTGTTGTTCTTGGGTGAATCGTTCCGCGACACGCTGGCGTCCGGCGTACCCGAGCCTTGCGGAGAGCGCTGGGTCGATCAGGAGACAACCTAGCGCCTCAGCCAGCGCCTGCTCGTCGGCTGGAGGTACCAGAAGACCTGTCACGCCATCGTCGATCATTTCAGGAATCCCACCCACTGAGGTGCCGACTACAGGTTTTCCTGCCGCCATTGCTTCCAGGACGCTTAGCGGAAACGCTTCCTGCCATACGGATGGTACCACACAGATGTTCGCTTCAGTGAGAAGACCGGCGGCATCAGCACGATAGCCAAGAAAGGAGATATCGTCGCGCGAATCCAGACCGTCGCGAATCTCCTCGAGTCTTTGGCGCTCAGGACCATCGCCTATGTAAACCAGCACCGGCCTCATCACCGTTCGAGGAAGTTTCTTGAGCGCGGCGTCGAATGCGCGCAACAGGTGTGCAACTCCCTTTACCGCGTCGGCTCGGCAGCAGCAGACGACTAAGGGACGATCTCCGGCGACCTTGAGCAGCTGGCGCAGTCCGGACGCCGGTGGAGCTGACCGCGCCGGAACTCCATTCCATATGCGCACTATCCGTCGTGGCGGAGCACCGTCGCGCGCAAGTATGGCGCGGGAGATGTAGTCGCTTACCGTGATGACAGTATCTGCGGCGACTCCCGGCAAGCGAATGATCACCCGTTTGGCGAGTTGCACGAGAGGATGACGAAGCGGACGTTCGCCGGACATGTGGTCGTGGACCACGATTGATCGTACGCCAGCGAGCCGAAGCAGTGGGAAAAACAATGAGCACGCGGCTCGATCCGTCAGATAGACCTCGCGGATGTTGTTGGCTCTAACGAAGCGGAGTGTATCCAGTCCTCGCCGCACCGTGTCAAATCGGAAATCAAATTCCACAGGTACAGCGGTGCTGCCGGCGAGTGAACGCGGTTCGGCATCCAGCTTCGTATAGGCGACAAGGGTCTGCACCCCTCTTGTCGCCAATCTCTCAGCAACGCCAGCATATATTCTCTCAATGAAATCCCACGCAAATCCCGTGTTGGACGGAAAGTTCGAGATGCAGACCAGGGTGGGCGGACGAGTCGAGCGGGATCGCGAGCCAGCTGCTGCGTTTTTCACCGACCGAGGATCCAGTTCACGCTTTCGCGAATGAACGGTAGAGGATCACTGAGACGCAACACTTCTGATCGTGTTCCTGTCCCTAGCGCCCGAAAAAACTCGGCAATAGTGGCAACGCGGGCCGGGCGCCCGGACGAAAGAGCAAGCCTGTCAGATGGGTGAAAGAGTACCGCCAGAAGGTTGTCGACATCGCCCCATTCCCACTGCGAGCGAACTCCGATCCTGTACTTCGTCACCGGAGCTGAAGGCAGGCCCAGGGCGGCTTCCACTAACAGGACGGGGAAATCAACTCCCGAATCAATGGCGAGCTGCAATGAGCCCCACAGTCTTCCGTTGATTTCCATCAGGTAATCGGTGCCGGTGATCGTTTCACGTTTGTACTCGAGCATGGCGACACCTTGCCATTGGAGGTCTTTTAGCAAACCTACCGACGCCTTCAGCAACTCGTCGCTGATAGGAATGCTCTCGCGGAGCACACTCACTCCCCCGGAGGGAGGCTTCTCACGAATACGCTGGTGGCAGAACGCCGCTCGCAGCTCCCCGTTCCATATGAGCAGCGAGACACCGACACCCGGTCCCACAATGCGCTCCTGTAGGAGCACCGGGAAGGATGAGGGCGGGAAGCGCATCAGCGTTTCGCGCAAATCGCGTTCATCGTTCGAGTAGGAAACAGTATTCTTCATCCGCGCGGTTTCCGGACCGCTCACCGAACGACTCGGCTTGACGACCACCGGAAAATGCAACGAAGCAAAGTCGTCGGAGGCTGTCGGGAAGCAAATCTCTTTTTGGATCGGCACCGCGATACCGCGAGCGTTCGCAATCCGCAGCACTTCTGCCTTGTCACATATACGATTGAACTGATCAGCTGACGCAAACGGGATGTCACAATCAAAAGCCTGACGGACGGGAAGTACGGCAAGCAATGATGCCTCAGTGACAGGCAGCAGAAGGTCTACTCTCAGAGATGCCGCGAGGCGGACTACCCCTTCAGCGAACCTGGCAGGCTCACTCAGCGGATCTGGAACTCTCGTCTCAGTTGCACAATACCGGGATCGTCCGGCAATGGAACGTCCGCTTGAAGAGCAGACATGCACAGTATACCCCGCGCCTCCGAGGGATCGGACCGTGGCCAGGGACGCACGTTGTTCCCCGTCTGTGATCAGTATGCTTACGGGCATGAACTTTTCAAAATCTGGGATTGCGACGCAAGCCCGTTTCGGGGGAATACGTTCTCATGAAGAAAAGCGGGGATGGCCACGATTGTCGAGGCATTGGCCATAGAGCTCGCCATATGATTCGACTTGGCGAGCGAGAGTGAAGCGGCTCTCTACAACCCGCCGGGCGGCTTTTGCCAGGCGTTGGCGCTCGTACGAGCTGGCGCGAAGTCTGACAATCGAGCTCGCAACCGCCTCCGGCGATCCGTTTGCCACGAGAAGGCCGGTGATTCCATCTTCGATGATTTCTTCCGGACCACCACAGCGTGTGGCCACCACCGGGAGCTCGGCAGACATCGCTTCCAGCAAAGAGAGCGGAAGCCCTTCGGTGCGCGATGTGAGTGCGTACATGTCGAAGGCAGCGAGAGCACGATGCGTATCGCTTCGGAAGCCAGTCAGCACGACATCGTCGCTGAGCCCGCGTGCATCGCGGCCCTCGATCAACTCTGCTCCGCGCCCGTGATCCAGCTCGCCCACGACTACAAACCGGCAGCCAGGTGACTGTGTCTTGAGGATCGCTGCCGCGTCGAGCAATACATCGAAACCCTTGGCAGGGCCGGGATTCGCGATCGTTCCTACTACGAATTCTTTCGGTGAAATCCCAAACTCCTGCCTGAAATGTGTGCCATCACCTGGTAGGAATCGCTGTGGATCGATGCCGTTGAGGATAACGGATGTACGATTCGGCTGAAGGGGAATGGCGTCCAGAAACGATCGACGCAGCAGTTCCGAGACAAAGACGATCCGCCGCAGCCCGTGATTGACCACGGCTACCTTCAGTTGTCGAAATCGCTCGTTCGCTTGAAGATCAATAGTTCCGTGCAGCGTCGCGACTGCCGGGATTCTGCACACAAATGCCAGGAGCGCCGCGCGGACGGCAGACCCGAATAGATGGGCTTGGATTATATCGATCCGATGGCGGCGAATTATCCCCGCCAGTCGTGCGAAATAGGCAGGATCGAAAGAATTTCGTTCACTCATTACGATGGGCTTGACACCGATATGGGCAAGCTGCGCGCATAGCCACCCAGCAGTCGGAACCACCGCGACGTGTCTCCAGCGAGAGTGGTCGAGATCGCGAACGAGATTCAGGTATACAGTCTCCGCTCCGCCAATGCCGCCCGTGTCAATCATATGCAGTACCGTGTTCACGAAACTAGCTCAGGGGGACACGGCAACACTGCTTCCACCAGTCGAGGGATTTGAAAGGGGCGAAGAGCCATCCGATCGGAGCGCATTCAGTGCGGCGTTGTTCAATGCTACGGTCATCGCGAAATTGATCCAAAAGAAGGGATAGTACAGTACGCTGATAAAAGAGCCGCTGACAATAAGCCCGACCAGCGAGCCATCCAGGCCACGCGCGATATAAAACATGAACCTGCCCCGATCGGATAAACTGTTAGCAAGCAGCCGAGTCCGCCGATTGATCACGAATGCGGCTACGGTCATAGCCAGGAAGGCGAGCAAGCCCGTATAACCGAGCTCGGATCCTGCCTGAATGAAGCTGTTATGAACCAGGAGGCCGTGACCGCCGTAATTGATGTCGTGATATTCTGTCCAGTTATCGTATCCGATCCCCAGAATGGGATAGTCTCGCATCATTTCCAGGCCGTGCTTCCACATTGTCGTACGTGAGATTGATGTCGGGTCGACGCCAACTTGCTGAAATCGCGTTTTTTGTTCGGACGGCGTGATGGCATACACGAGCCCAGTGAGGACAACCGCCGCGGTAAATGCGCGCACCTTCTTACGACTCGTCCAGATCGCCCATATTGCAACGGCACCCAAACCAACCAGGTCGCCACGGGATGAAGACGCGACGATCCCGGTAATTGCCGTGACCGGGGCAGCCCACGCCGCCCACCGCAGCCAGCGTGGCCAGTATCCTCCCAACGCTATGATGAATTCGGTCACGAGTGGAAGGAAGATGCACATTTGGATACCAAACTCACCCGAATTCTGAAACCAGCCTGGCGCACCCGTCGTTCCCCAGTTGCGAAACGCAAAACCATCCTGAGCCCACGAGCGTGTTCCGAACTGGGACATTTTGAAGCTGTAGAGAAGGAAAGACAGCATGAAGATCAAAAAGCGCTCTTCGGTATCCACGGTGTTTGCTATCAGCACATAAATCAGGACCCACGAGAAAAAATCGGGGAGCTTGTCGTATGAGTGACTCGAATCGAACGCTGTTACGGATGATGCAACGACGATGAGCGAGAAAATCGTGAGCAGGATCTCGAACATCCGGAAGTGAAGCGTACGCCGCTCGAGCAGGAACGAAACGAGAGCAAGAATGAGCGTGATCCGGGCATAAGGCAGGACGTCTATCGGTTTGTATACCTGCTGCGGCCGGACGTATTCGAAGAACAAGTAGATGCAGACGAACCAGAACGAGGCGGGCTGCCTCGTAAGAACGCTCCAGATTACGCGAGGACTGAGTGAATACAGCTCGTTCCGCGTTTGAACGCTCTCTGGAAACCCGGACGCCGCTGCGCCATCGCGCTGTGGGCCTTCTGGATTACCGGCGATTGTTCGGGGAACTGGACCTGCGCCACCCGGCGTCCCGAATGCTATGGGAGCCATTTTGATCGGACATTCCTTGCAAACAGAGAGCGCTTCATACTTGAGGTGGCGTAGGCTAGCATAATTGCGCGCTTGCCCGACGCGCGCTGAAGACGACCGATCGACTTTCCGCGAACCAAGCGGATGGTTTCTGAGGATTGTCCCTGGCTGACCGCTTCATTGGGGAGTAGATCGTCGCTGCAATTTGTCAGGGGTGACGAATCTCGGCAACGGGGAACCTGACGCGCGCCGAAGCTACGTCGCCTGCGTTGCCTGCGGATGCCGCTTTGGAACGCCGAGGACAACGAGATTTTTTAGCGCGCTTAGGCGCGCTCCTTTAAAGCCGAGCGCCCGTACGAAAGCGCCACTAGCGGCACGCCAGCGCCTATCGGCCATGTGATGCTGCCCGACTTCAATTAGGGCGCGTCCCACTCTCCGGCGAAGAGCGGTTCGCTCCGCCTCCGTCAACGGCTCTCGGAGGACGAGTTGGAGCGCAGCCAGCTTCGCGTAAGGCATATCCGAAGCCCGGCCAGTCGCATTCTCGCTATGGCGTCTTACCTCAGCCAACGGCTCGGTTATGAAACCAACTGCGCCTCGCCTGAACGCGCGAAGGCTAAAGTTAAGATCGCCGCAAATTCCCTTGTGCAGTCCCTCCACAGCAAACCTGAGGTCTTTGATTGCAGCCGTGCGGAAGAGCATAACTCCTGACCACGCGGGAATTTCATTGAAGGAAACCAAGGTGCAGAACGCATCGCCGTCAATGCGCCGCCCGCCGCCGTCTCGCGTTACCGTCACTCGGGTCGACGCAAGTTCGGGAAAAAAGTGAAATTGATCATGCGGAAACGGTCCCCGTTCGTCGAAACGAGTAAAATTTGTAAAAACAGCGACGAGATCTGGCTCGCTCTCCATCATTCGCACCTGTCGTTCGAGCTTGGCCGGCCGGAATCTGTCGTCCGCGCCAAGGAAGGCGATATACTCCCCACGCGCGCGAGCGAGACCTTCGTTGAGCGCTGCGCAAATCCCCTGATTAGTTGTGCGGACCACTTCGACTCGAGAATCGTGAATGGCCGCGAGGATTTCTGGCGTATTGTCCGTGGACCCGTCATCAACCACCACGATCTGAATATCGTCGATGGTCTGACCAACAGCGCTGTCGATGGCTTCGCGTATGAACCTCCCGAAATTGTAGGTGGGGATGATTACGCTTACTGTCATTGCGTGTTCGCCGCCGACTTCGATCGACCGGTGCCGGAGCGATCATCAGTCAGTTTGGTGTACAGTTCGTGCAGCATAGGGCCGAGGCGGTCCGAGCCGAACTGCGCCCGTGCCTCTTGCGCGATGACAGAGCGGTCGACCACCGGCAAGCGCTCGATAGTATGGCTCAAAGCTTCAGCAAGCGCCGTGGGATTGGAAGCATATCCGAACAACGAACACCATTGGGTACCCTTCATCGCCGGCAGACTCCGCACCGGAGCGGCAAAGCGATTCAGGAAGGGGAGAACGCAACTGCTCTGATCTGGAAGCTGCTCCTGGTAGTCGAGCAACGCTTCCGCAAGCTCAACGCACCACACCTGCTCACTGAGATCTACGCTGGTATCGAATACAAGGACCGCGTCCGTGCCGTCTCCAAATCCCGAGAACACCTCACCGCCTGACGCGCGTTTACACACGTATTGACAAGACCTTTGCCCTCGAAGCCTTCCGCTTATGCTTAGCTTTTGCACCGATAAAGCGGGACCGCTCATAAAATTAGTCGGACGTACAGCTGCTCGTGAAACCCGAGCGTGCGGCCAATCCGAATGTTTATTAGTCCTTGCGTCGGCGCCAGCAAATTAAGCTGGTGCTGCTTGGGATAGGAATCGGGCCGCTGTCGAGCGGAGAAGGAGAAGTTTGAGGCTCAGAGCCAGGCCTTTGAGAGGAAAGTTTGATGAGCACGCAGCTTAGGACGATTGGCAAGCAGACGCTGGTGTACACCGGCGGAGTCATGATCGGCAAGGTCGCCAGTTTCATCATGCTTCCGGTGTATACCCGGTATTTGACGCCGGCCGACTACGGTGTGCTGGAACTACTCGGGATGACGATCGAAGTAATTGGACTGATTACTGGAGCCGGAATCATGGGCGCCGTGTTCAAGTTCTACCATGCCGAGGAGCAACAGGAAGAGAAGAACAAAGTGATCAGCACCGCAGCCCTCGGAGTCGCCGCGATTGCCACGGCAGCAACTCTCCTCGGGCTCATGATCGCCCCCCAACTCTTGAACATAACGTTTGGCTCCCTAACAAATCTTTCGTACCTGCGGCTGTATTTTGTCTTGTTCTTCCTCCAGAACTTCGAGCAAGTCCCGCTTGCACTCGTTCGAGCTGAAAATCGCGCCGTACTATTCATCACCGTCAATGCGCTCAAGCTGGTGATGATGTTATCCCTCAACATTCTATTCGTGGTCTACCTTCGAATGGGAATTGGGGGAGTACTTACCAGCGGTATTATCACCAGCGCGCTCGTCGCGATCGGGATGTCAGGTTATCTCGTCCGCCGGGTAGGTATCAGGTTCATTGCGGACAAATTTCGTCAGATGCTCGGCTTCGGTCTCCCGCTAGTGCCTTGGTGGGTGGGGAACTTTATTTTGGTATTTTCTGACCGCTTCTTTTTGAATCACTATACGGACACGTCGGCGGTGGGCATCTATTCCTTAGGGTACAAGTTCGCTTTTTTGCTGAACGCCCTTGCGTACAGCCCATTCGAGACGATCTGGAGCTCCGCACGATTTGAGGTCGCAAAACGGGCAGATGCATCGGAGATATATTCACGCGTCTTTTTCTATATGAATGTGACTCTTGGAAGTTTGGGCCTGATATTGTGTCTTTTTGTTAGAGACTTCCTATCCATCATGTCCGACCCTGCATTTCTGCCGGCATACCGAGTGGTGCCTCTGCTCATAGCCGCTCAAGTGGTATTTATCTGGGCCGGTTATTGGAGTTTAGGTATTTATATCAGCGGCAAAACCCGGATAATGGCTAATGCTGCAATCGTTCTTGTACCGTTGACGTTGATCCTCAACTACCTGTTCATTCCGCAATTCGGGATGTATGGTGCGGCGTGGGCAACGTTCGCTTCCTACGCCGCCCGCTTTTTCTGGATTTATTACTTTGCGCAGCGTTACTATCCGATTCGGCATCAGTGGACGGATATTGCAAAGCTGTACGGTATTCTTGGAGCCGCCGTAGCGTTAGCGTTTGCCTATCGTCCTGGCCCATTACCGGTTTCAATCGCTTGGAACACTGCCATCCTTCTAGCGTCGATCGGTTTGGTCAATGCGCTGGTCCTGTCATCCACTGATCGGACGGCGCTGAAGGCCGCTTTCGCAGGAGGGATTCCCACGATGCTGCGTCGTTTGGTTGGAAGCACTCGGCTTTGATTCTAACGGTGTAGATCTTGTGCCCACTTCGCGCAGCTACGATTTCAGGGCAGGGTAGAAGGGTCGGCTTCCGAGGCGCGACCTCACCCATTTTTGAGTAGGCGGGCGTCACCGGTTTGGCAGCGCTCGCCCGATTTCAGTCAGGCACTGGTCTGCAATGGTTGTCCAGTCGAGCTCGGGAGAAACGCGATCGATCGATCTTGGCCCAGCTGCTACTCTATCCACCGCGAGCTCGATACCATGCCGAACGTCATCGGGCGTCGACCCTGCCAGGAAAATTGTGCCCGGGTACCGTGAAGCGGACTCCTCCATCCCCGTGCGGGTCGCAACTATGTGCTTGCCGAAGGTAATGCCGAGCATCAGCAGGCCGCTGCCGTAACTCTTCAGATAGGGCAGCATCAGCACGTCTGCCGCCTCGAACACTTCAGCCATCCCCGTTTCGTCGAGAAACCCCGGACGCAAGCGCACTCTATCCTCGATGCCGGCTTGGCGCACAAGGACGCGGGTCTGCGCAAGCGGGTCGGTGGGTGGGGACCCAGGTTCACCGCCGGCGATGATAAGGATGACGTCTTTGCGCTTGATCCCCGCCATCGCCTGTATGCAAGCATCGACGTTCTTGTACGGTCTGATCAGGCCGCAACAGAGGAGGACGACACTATTGGCTGGGATGTTGAACGCGCTACGGACACGAGCTCGCGCCTCAGGTCGTCGGGGATACACGGTGAACGTGCCGAATGGCATTGTTACCGCCTTCGAAGCCTGGCCAGGGAACAGACGGGTGAGCTCTTCAAGTACGGGAGTGGAGTGGACGAAAAGAAGACGAGCTGTTCGGTAAACCCTCTCACACATCGCTATGTCACCCGGCCTCTGCTCGTGGGGGAGGATGTTGTGCACTGTGTGTACTATTGGCAGGCGCAACCAGCGGGACGCCGCCCAGAAAGTGGCGTACACACCGAAATCCGGCCACTGGGTCCACACGACGTCGTAACGAGCGCGACGCAGGTATATCGCCAGCTCACTCCCCAGGTAATACTTGCGTGCCCAGTTCCGCCACACTGGAATAGGGGCGTCCGGCACTAAAGACCTATAAACTCCTGAAGCTTCGGCCGAGAGGTCGGAGCGTGGAGACTCGCCGCGCAACGAACTATCCGCGAGCAGGCGCGGTAGACTGCTGCCCAACGCGCGGAAGCGCCGATAATTGGGATGCGTGACATACACTTTTAGTGGCGAGGTTTCGGACGCGAAGACGTCCACATGGACGCCATTCTCCGCGAGGCCACGAGCGAGCTCGTGCGTGTATGTGTCAATGCCGAAATCCCCGAGCGGGTTAACAAGCGCGAACCGCGTCAAGGGTCGACTCATGACGTTAGGTGTGGATGGGCCCGCCCGAGCGGACTGGACAGGATTACCCGATCACTTCATATACCTGTGACCACGCCCGACAGCGAGAAGCGCGAGAGCCTGGAGACGGGCCGAATAATACAGCCAGTAAAGCGCAGTTCCTTCGACTAGATGCTTCGCGCGACCGGTTTGCGATGAACGATAGGCGACCGTGATGGCCGGAACCGCAAACTGCAGCAACACAGCGATCACAAAGCGTATCGGTAGGCTAAAAGGACCCGCAAGCAAGACCACCAATCCGCCAAGTGTTGCGAGCAAATGAAGAGTCATCATCGCGGTAGGCTTGTCGATCTTATGCCAGGTGACAGTTCCCAGCATTCCAGTAGCATGCCAGACATTTCGGCGGTAAAACACGCGAACCGACTTCGGAAGGCCCAGGTCGATGGCGCCGACAGCCGGCGATTCGTAGATCCGATAGCCCGCGATCGTGAGCCGCAGCCCGATCTCCGCGTCTGCGCCTGAAGGCAAATCGTCTCGAAATCCTCCGACGTCCTCGAATGCCTTCCGGGAAATGAAGAAGTTGGCGGAAGTGAGGTAGTGCACTTCGCGGTCACGCCCCACATAGTGCAGAGCGTGCCATGTCGCCTCGATCCAGTGCCGGTCAGGCGGAGGTTGCGTTTCACACCCTGTTGCGGACGCTCCCGTGGCCACCAGGACGCCGAGCGCCTCCGTGAAATAATTGTTGGCGACCATGCAATCGGCGTCGAGAAAGCTCAGGAACTGACTGTCGCTCTGACGTGCCCCAAAATTGCGGGCTGCCGCACTCAAGTTGCGGGCTACCTCCGTCACGCCTCTCTCGAGACGGAGAACACCAATACCTTTGGTTGCTATCGACGTGAGGTATTCATACGAGCCGTCAGTCGACCCGTTATCCACGTAGATAAGTTGGACACCGCCCGTGAACCTGGCCGCCTCGAGTAGTGAAGGGATCGTTCGCGGTAAGAATCGCATGGCATTGAGCACGGGTACAACCACCGCAATGCGGACAGCACCTTGAGCCACGCCCAGACTTGCCGCGGAAGCAAATGTACGATCTCCCGTGCTCAGTGCAGCCAACGGCGCCTCCATGACTCGAACATGAGAACCGACCAGATTGCGAGCGCGGGGGCGTCATCTCCACCCTGGATGCGCTCCCATGTAGCACGTGTTTTCTCCAAGCGCAAAAACCCATCAGATTCCGCGCGGGCGAAAAGAAGGTCCTCTGCCCAGACGCGAAGCCGACCGCGGAGCCAGTCTCCAAGCGGGACGGAAAACCCCATTTTTGGCCGGTCGACCAACGCCGGTTCAACATGTTGGTAGAGAACTTGGCGAAGCAGCCATTTGCCTCTGCCATCCCTCACCTTGTGATCGGACCGCAGTCGCCACGAAAACTCCACGACCCGGTGATCGAGGATTGGAACACGAGCCTCGAGACCAACTGCCATGCTGGCTCGGTCCACCTTGGCCAGCAGATCGTCGGCGAGATACGTCTGCTGATCGAGCAACAGCATCCTGTCCAGCAACGGCATGCTTCTCGTTTTCGAGAGCTCCTCCTCGATCCTGCTTCGGGAGGTGCCGGGACGCGCTAGAAGATCCTCTGGTTTCTGCCAGGCTGACAACAGGAATCGGTACATGCCGTCTTCCGAATTGTGACGGAGAAGATTGCCGAACTTGTGAATCTTGTTGCCGGCGAAGGAGTACTTTGGGAGACTGGACACGAACGCGCCGGCCGTGCGATATGTGCGATCCCAGGCAGCGCTGCTAGCCGCTCCTACGGCAGTCGCGACAGCTCTGCGAACCCCGCTGGGAACATGATTGAGGGCTCCAATCAGTTTCCCGCCCTGTACATATCGGTCGTAGCCGGCGAACAATTCGTCCCCTCCGTCACCCGAGAGAGCAACGGTCACGTCCTGCCGGGCAAGCTTGCATACCAGATGGGTTGGAATCTGCGACGCGTCAGCGAACGGTTCGTCGAACATCTCCGGAAGCTGCGGAACGATGGCGAGCGCGTCATCAGCTGTGACCGACATCTCGGTGTGATCCGTCCCGAGCCGAGCCGCGACGCGCGCCGCGTGTATCGACTCGTCGTACGAGGTTCCAGGGAAGGCGATGGAGAATGTGCGAGTCGGACGGGATGCGTTGGCCTGCATCAAAGCAACGAGCGTCGAGGAGTCGATGCCCCCGGAAAGTAGTGCTCCCAGTGGTACATCGGATCGCATGCGAAGGCGAACGGCGTCCGAGAGCAGTGCGCCGAGCTCCTCAATAGCCTCCGAATCGGATCCTTCGAACTTGTTGTGGCGCCCGCTGCTGTACGCCTCGGAGAGAGACCAGTAGGCAATGGAGTCCGGAAGCGTTTCGCCCACGTTGTCGACAGAAAGGATGTGACCGGGCAGAAGCTTTCGCGCATGGCGGTAAATCGTTTGCGGTGCCGGGACGTACAGATACCTTAAGTACGCAGCAAGTGCGTTCTCATCGATCGTCGCATCGAAATCAGGGCCTGCCACCAGGGCCTTTAGCTCCGACCCGAATGTTAGGATCCCAGGCCGGTGGTAGTAGAACAGCGGCTTGATGCCCAGTCGATCGCGGACAAGAGACAACTTCCGATTCGAAGCATCCCACACCGCAATCGCAAACATGCCGATGAACTTTCTTACCGCTGCATCGATCCCCCACCGCTCGAATGCCGCGCAGATGACCTCGGTGTCCGAGTGTCCGTTGAAACGCCAACCCTCGGCTTCGAGCGGACGACGAAGCTCCTCGTAGTTGTAGACCTCACCATTGAAAGCCAGAGTGTATCGACCAGACGCGGACTTCATTGGCTGGTGACCCTGAACGCTCAGATCAATAATCGCCAGCCTGCGGAAGCCGAAGGCTACACCGGCGCCCGGGTCAGTCCAGGATCCCTTGTCATCCGGCCCGCGATGAGCGATCGGGGCGCTCATCGTCTCGGCGATGGACTCGAGAGCTTCTCTGCGTAGCGACGCAGTCGTCACAATACCAGCGAATCCGCACATCGTCAAAGAGGTTAGGCGCGCCGCAACCATCGGATGGCGCCAGTTATCGCGTTGGGGCCGTGCAATATACTGCTATCACGGGTCGTGGCGGCAGAGATCGCCAGCCCGAGCGCGTGGATGGCTGACCGTCACGGGCCAACCCGGCGCCAAACGTACTAATTCAAGATTCCTGCAGTTTGCGGAGAAGGTACACCGGACGCGGGTCGAAGACCCCCAAACGGGGCGGGCGGCCCACGATCCTGCCCCGACGCCCCACTGCAGGCGCTAGCGCCCCATGCGAGTTGTTGAAAACGATACGTTGTCCCAGTAGCGGTACTCCGAATAAACGGAATCGGTAGGATAGTGGATCGTAAGCTGTGTGCCAAACCGGAACGAGTTGAAATACGTCCCGCCACTCTTTTCCGTGATCCAGCCCAGACCCGAGCTCACGACAAAGTCCGGCGTCGATGACGGGTTGTTCACATAGAACTCGAGACGACCATCTCGAATACCGTCGGCCGAATTCGTCACCATCTTCATTTCGATGGTGTACCAAGTGTCGTCCAACAGCTTGACGCCGGTGCTGCCGATATACCGATCCTCGACGTAGACGCCCGTCATTATGTCGCCAGCAACCCAGTGGAGGGTGCCATCAGTCTCCCTCGTCAGGAACAGACGGGCGTTGTTGACACGGAAGTAATCGAGGAGCTTCCGCTGATTGTTGAAGTCCTTAGGGCCACCTGAGACGACACCAGACGGCATATACACGTCCCCCTTGAACCAGAGGGTTTCACCGTAACGATAGTGGTGGATGGTATCGAATTCCATGTTGTGGTCGCTGCTGGCGGGGTCAGCCTTATAGCCGGTATACAGGATTCGGACAACCTTTCCCCGTCCCGAGCCAGTCGGATCGGCTGGATAGTCAACGGCCGGAGACGCCCAGTCGTTGAACGGGCCTGGCTTACCGTCATTGAAGTCGTAGAACGCAAGGACGCTTGATCCAGGCACGGTTATAACATTCAGCGATGCGGAGCCACTCTTTCCGGCGACCATGGCTTCTATTGTTGCGGATCCGGCCGTTACAGCTGTAACCGTTCCAGTGGAAGAGACCGTGGCAACAGTCGGAGAAGCTGAAGCCCAGGTAACCTTCTGGCCAGTGATGAGATTGCCAGCTGAGTCCTTTGCAGTGGCGCTGGCGTTGGCTGAATGACCAATCGCGAGCGAACTCGAATCAAGCGCCACCGCGACTACAGCGACCGCGGAAACCGGCGACTTCACGGTTACGATCGTTGAGGCAGCGCGACTGGCAACCGTAGCCTGAATCATGGAGACGCCGGCTGTCAGCGCGGTCACTACACCGTTCGACGACACAGTTGCGATTGATGGATTTTGGGACGAGAAATCAGCGTGCCCACCGACGACTGCCCCATTTGCTGAGGTGGCAACAACGGTGGCCTGAGTCTCTTCGCCGGTAGCGAGTGTTGGCTGTGCGAGGGTGATTCGGACCGACGAAACCGCTGTCCCCACTACCAGCAGATTCTGCCCGCCGAGAGGACCCGACGGCTGGACGCAAGCAGATATGACCGTTAGAACGCAGACAGAAAGCAAGAATGGTAATATAGACCAGTCGATCTTCTTGAGATGGAGCATGGCTCGCTCCCCCGTGGAATGTTCGGCGGCTCGACTGGCATAGCTCGCAGGAACACGGGCTTTAGCCTCGTAGCTTTGCGTCTCCGTCTTTCGACGGGTTTGCCTTTATCGGTATCCCCCTGAGGGAGGATCAGCCCCGATCCATGAGCAGATGTGCTCACTGCTTCCATTAGACTGACTGCTGAGCTTCGAGGCCAGTAACGCCGTTGTAGCCCTCTACATGGCCTTAACCCTCCAACTATCGGGGAGCTGGAAGGAGATCAACGGTTTCAGGCGGGGAGCGCGCCTGTTTGTCACCGGAACGACCACGGTGATCCAAACCATTGCCCCTCAATTACGGGGCGGGTGGAGACTCGTTTTATTGGCTGAGTATGGCCTCGAAGCCAAACTGATCGGGAGAGATGTACCAGGGAGAAATAGGCGCTCGGCAGATGCGGAAGGGATCATTCCCTTTACGCACCGTTCCACCATAGGCTGACGGACAGCAAACAAACCCCGCCTTACGGACGATGTCACGGTTCTCCTCCGTGATCTGGTGCCGGCGTCCGTAAGGATAACTGAAAAGTCGGGTATGCCCGTCACAGCGACGCCCGCTCCCCTAAAGCCACAGGTACAACTAACTGCCTAGGGCGGAGTCAATTCAGGATGTTCAGAGAGGATGGTGTCAAGCGTCGTGGTTTGGATAGGCAGTGAGCAGTTGGTGGAACGATTCGAGGAGAATGTGGAATGCGCGAGCAGAGTCCTGCTCGCTCAACCCGTTCGGCGGTCCCGTCGGAGTGTTGTTGGCGTCAACTACGTAGATCTTGCCTGAGTTCCGGTCACGGAGCACATCGGCTTCGCCAAAGTCCATGCCGATCTTTTCGGCGAATCGAAGCAGCTGCACACGTTCATCGACCGAGAACACACCTTCGGGCTGACAGAGCTCGGCGCGCTCGTTGGTATTGCTGTAGCGCGTCTCGGTCGGCCTGAACTTTCGGTACACGAGCGGGAGTCGGCCACGATGAATGACGACCCGAAGGTCCGAGACAGTGCCGTCTCCGGTCTCGTTAACCACGAGCTGCTGATACACGCAATTCGCTCGAACGTTTGTGGGCGCGATCGGACACCTGATCGTCCGGCCGTCGTGGAGGGCGTTTTGGTTGCTCTTAACGGCAGCGAGACCGACATAACTCGTGGGGTCGATCGCGAGCGAATAGCCGAAAACCTCTTTAAAGACTTGGGCGATGTATCCCTTGCCGATATTGAGGCAACGGGCGTTAAACGTTCGCGCAGGGTCGACGTCGACGGGAAGACTTCCAGCGGAACAGGTAGTGTCCTCGAAGTACCAGGCAACATCGAACTCGGACTTGGGATCGTTCGTGCACACGTAACCAAGAAGCGCGCACAATTTGCCGAGCACGTGGCCAAGTTCGGGCACAGCCGGATAGGTGAGGAGCGTGCGGTGCGGAGCTACGACCGAGCGGAATCCGAGCAATGCATTGGAGAGCGCAGGCATTCCCAGCGCGGTCGCACGGAACCGAAAATGCATCCGCTCCATGTAGAAGCGAAGCTTCCACCGGCGGAGTGCGGCAATCGGGCTCGAATCCGATGTAATGGCGCTCAGAAGAATGTCGCGAATCACAGGACGGAGCACTCGGAAACCGTTAATATGTTCCGGCTGACGGCTTGTCCGTGAGGGTCTGCCACCTCTTTTGTTTTGCCGCGCAATTCTGCCATAATTGCCGGGAGTTGGCTCAGCAAGTTGTGGCCACGGGGATCCAAACCATTGCCCCTCAACTACGGGGCGGGTGGAGACTCGTTTTATTGGCTGAGTATGGCCTCGAAGCCAAACTGATCGGGAGAGATGTACCAGGGAGAAATAGGCGCTCGGCAGATGCGGAAGGGATCATTCCCTTT
>JALYZH010000286.1 GCA_030948945.1 Gemmatimonadota bacterium
GTCGTGCTTCGTGCAACAACATCAGCGCCAGAAGACCCATCGCTTCCGGCTCCGGTAGCAGCTCGACCAGCAGGCGACCCAATCGAATTGCCTCGGCGGAAAGACTTTCTCTCGTAAGCTCGGGCCCTGCCGAAGCGAGGTACCCTTCGTTGAATACCAGATAAATGACGTGCAACACGTTCTCGAGACGAGCGGGTAGATCCGATAGCGATGGGATCTCGTAGGGGATTCCCGCATCACGGATCTTCGACTTCGCGCGAACTATTCGCTGCGCCAGTGTGGGAGCTGGGGTAAGGAATGCGCGGGCGACCTCTTCGGTGGTGAGACCGCAGACCTCGCGCAAGGTGAGCGCGATCTGCGCGTCAGCGCTCAGCGCAGGGTGGCAACACGTGAAAATGAGTCGAAGGCGATCATCCTCGACCCCTTCGTCAGCCTCGAGTGCCTCCGACTGGGCGATGCGATCGAGAGCAGCAACGTCAGCGGAGTCGAATCGCGTACCCCGACGAAGCCGATCGATGGCCTTGAAGCGTCCGGTCGAGACGAGCCAGGTGCACGGATTTCTGGGCACGCCGTCCTCCGGCCAGCGCTCCACCGCGGTCGCGAATGCGTCGTGCAGCGCCTCCTCTGCCAGGTCGAAATCGCCGAGCAGTCGAATGAGCGTCGCGAGCACACGGCGCGAGTCGGAGCGGTAGATCGCATCCACCCTGTCGCGCACGTGCGCCGCAATGTCGTCCTGCATTCAATTCTCCGTCCGACTGCTACGCCTGATTGGACTCCACGAGTGGACGCACCTCGATCGCGCCGCTCTTCGCCGATGGAATGCGGGATGCAACCTGGATGGCATCGTTCAGATCCTTCGCCTCAATCAGGTAATAGCCACCGAGCTGCTCCTTCGTCTCGATGAATGGGCCATCGGTCGTCGACACTTTACCGTTCCGCGAGCGCACGACGGTCGCGGTGTGCGTGGGCTGAAGCTGGTTCCCTCCGATGTACTGGCCGCTCTTCTTGATGCTGTCGCCAAACGCCCTGTACTCTCCCATGAACTTGTCCTGCACCTCCTTGGGGAACTTCTCCCACTCGTTCTCGTTGTCGAAAATCAGGCAAAGGTACTTCATCGTTCCTCCCGGCTGGTTTTGAATGAGTTGCTCGATAAGTAGTCGGTCGGGCCGGAGCCAAATCGACATCGACATTTTTTGAGTTAGCCCGTCCAGAATGCCTTCGCGTTTTCATATTCGTCCTTGCGACGGCTGGGCACAGGGACCAGCGAATCCGTGAAGGCGTTCAGGTGTAGAGCATACGTTAGCTTCTGTTTCGCACTCCCGACACATGGGTATCTCGTGAAGATTCTGAAAAAGACGATCGTACTCTGCTCTCTTTCTGCCACGGCGCTCGGCGCTCAAACAACGCGACTCACCGTCGCGCCGGTGCGTCCCGAGCCCGGTGCGCTCGTGCGGCTGACGCTCTCGGCACCGTCATCGCGCGCTGACGCGATCGTGTCTATTCGCGGCTCGATGGCTGGAGAGCCGCTCCATTTCCGCCCGGCGGCCGCGGGTACATGGCACGCGATCGGTGCAGTTCCGGTCGATGCGATCGACAACATGTTGGCGAGCGCCGAAATTCATCGCGCTTCTGGCAAAACCGAAATGGTGCGCGCGCGTCTTACACTGCCCAGGATTCCACCACCTGTAGCGCAGCCGCTCGCGGTAGACAGCAGCTTCACCCGCCCTCTCGACAGTGCGACCGCCGCCAGGGTGGCGCGCGAGAACGAACGTGCGCGTGAAGTCGGCAAACGGGCCCACGACTCTCCGCCGATGTGGACCGCCTCGTTCCTGCGTCCTCGCACGTCGGCGATTACCAGCGAATTCGGGTCTGGTCGCCTGTTCAACGGAAAGATGACGAGCCGCCATCTTGGTGTCGATTTCCGCGGAGCGGTGGGTGAGGAGATACATGCTGCCAACCGCGGCGTCGTAGCTCTCGTCGACGGGTTCTTTCTCGCCGGCAACGTCGTTTACATCGATCACGGTGGTGGAGTTGTCACGGCGTACTTCCACCTCAGCAAGCCACTCGTATCGGTCGGCGATACGGTTGCTCGCGGTCAGGTGATAGGATTGGTCGGAGCGACAGGCCGCGTGACGGGACCGCATCTCCACTGGGCGGCGCGCTACGGCGCGATCACGGTGAACCCGCTCGACCTCGTTTCGCTCGACCGGAAGTGGTATGGAGCTCCTGCTTCGAATCGGCAATCGGCGCGGAACTAAAGGAGCAATAATCCTCGGCGGACACCGGTCGCCACTGCTTCAGCGCGTGACGAGACGCCGAGCTTGTCGAACAGTAGCTCGAGGTGGGTCTTCACCGTGTTCTTGGAGATGCCGAGCCGTGCTGCGATCTGTTTGTTGGCCAGTCCATCGGCAAGAAGCGCGAGTATCTCGCGCTCGCGCGGAGTGAGGTTCGCGCCGGCAACTGAATCAGTCCGCGCGAACTCATAGGGGACGACAGACTCGTCACGCTCCTGGGCGACAAGGACGACTTCCGCTAACGAAGACAGGTCGGAATCAGACTCGCTCGCCTGCACTACCTGGAATGCCGGACTCGCGCGAAGCGCCGCGACTAGTGATGCACGGAGCTTCGCAGAGGGTGCAACGATCGCAATGCGCGTCATCTGCGCGCAGCGAGACTAAGCGGCTCGTCGTTCGAGCGC
>JALYZH010000291.1 GCA_030948945.1 Gemmatimonadota bacterium
TCTTTCGCGGCCGCGATCGTACAGTCGTGCGCGAGTCTTACACGTCGACCAACACTACAAGGAACGTGGGAACCGCAGCAGACGATCGAATGAATCTGAATTCGCGGGCTGCCTCTGGACCTGGAACTACCAATGGCGGAATCAACGATCCCAATCCACGCAGCTGATCGCACGTCCTGACGCCAGCGACGCGAAGTATCAAGCGACTGCGGAAAGAAAAAAGAAGCGCGGAGAGATCCGTGCTTCTTTTCTTTCTGCTGTTACGAGCCGCTGTTGACGATGGACCAAAAAGGTCGATAAGGAGTATCATTGAATGCGGCAACGTCGACACCAACAGGAGTACATGTGCCTCACAGTAGAACGGCTGCGCGCCTCAAGACGGTTTCTCCTCTCGGTTTGGCTCTCTCCCTCCTTTGCGCACCCAACGCGAGCGTCTCCGCCCAGACCGCACGGGTAACCGCTCCGTCCGTGACCACCCATCGTGTTTTCGTCAGGCCTGCGGACGCGGATCTGAAGAAAAAATTGACGCCGCTCCAGTACGCCGTGACGCAGCACGAAGTTACCGAGACTCCTTTTCGCAACACTTACTGGGACAACCACGAAGCTGGCATCTACGTCGACGTCGTCTCTGGAGAGCCTCTCTTTAGCTCGCTGGACAAGTACGAATCGGGAACAGGGTGGCCAAGCTTCACGAGGCCTCTCGAGCCCGCGAACATCAGGACGAAGACGGATCGACTTCTCGGGTTCGGTCGCACCGAAGTACGTTCCGCTGGCGCTGACTCACATCTCGGGCACGTATTCGACGACGGCCCCCGTCCAACGGGTCTCAGGTATTGCATGAACTCGGCGGCAATGCGGTTCATTCCCATGTCCCAGCTCGAAGCCCAGGGATACGGACAGTATCTCGCGCTGTTCAAGCCGAAACCACCCGCAAAGGCGAACCGCTAGAACATTGGTCTTGTGCGGTTGGGTCCAAGCCAAGACATTCATGCTACCGGAGTCTGTAAGCCACCTTCTTCTCCTTACGCATGCGCGCTGTCAGAAGAGGCTTCACTCTCATTGAGCTTATAGTGGTTCTGGTTGTGATCGGTATCATCGCGGCGATCGCCATAGCCAAGTTCGTGGGCGTCAAGGAAGCGGCCTACATCGCCAGCATGAAATCGGATCTCAGAAACTTCGCTCTCTATGAGCAGTTTTACGCGACGGATAACGGTGGGAATTACTTCGCCGGCAATGGCGCTGGTGAGGGGTTCAAACCAACTCCGGACGTAACCGTTACCGCAATCACTGACCCCGGCCCTCCGCCGAGCTGGCACGCTACGGCCGTTCACGCCAAGACCCCGAAGACATGCACCATCGGAGTCGCCACTCCGTCGGCATGGACCGTCGTGTGCCCCTGAGCGCAACGCGCTGATCGTACTGGACTGAAGCGTTCGGACGGCGCAGATTTGCGCTTCGCTTCTCCTGCCTCACCGATCGGAACGCCTTCCATGGAATGTTGGCTCATCACGTCCCGCGCCGAGGTAATGCGGCTGGAGTTCGGGGACGAACCGCCGCCGGAGATCTGCCTTCCGGACAGGCCGCTCTCGGATATCCAGGACGACGCGAGCCACCGATCGATCCAGGACGCGCCATACATCGTTTACAGGCGATATCACCTTGCCCACCAGAGTTGGCGATTGGGAATCGTTTATTCGATCGCCCCGCCGACCGTTGGGGACATACAAATATTGTCGGCGTACAGGGCGGGACACGAGGCGCGGCCGCACCTGGTCTGAGAGCGGCCGCTTTAAGTTATCTCTACTTGTGTCGCAGCTTGTCCACGGCGGAATCGAGGAGCTTCTGCAGGCGCTGATATTCCTCGTCGATCCGTTTCGCGGCGGCGGGTAGCTCCCCCTTTCCCTTTTCGGCGAGATCTGCCAGCCGCTTGCCGGCGTTCGTCATCTCTTCGCGAAGCTTGTCCAGCGTCTGCTTGAGATCGTCCATAATCGATGCTCCTCTTGGTTGAAGCTACTTCTTTCCGGGCTTGACCAACAGTCGCTGTCCGATCTTCACCCGGTCGCCCTGGAGCTGATTCCACTCCTGGATCTTCTCCGGCGTCGTTTCGAATCGTCTGGCGATGCTGAACAGCGCATCCCCGCGCTTCACCGTATAGTAAAGTGGTTCGTTCAACAGGGCGGCAATAGCTTGTCTCAGTCGCCGCTCCTTTGCAGCGTCGGCGCGCTGCGCATCGTGAATCGCGTTGATGTAGTTGACGAGAGAATCGAGCGCTGCCTCCTCTCCCCGGACCGCGGCGAAATCGCCTCGCGGAACCCCGGGATGCGTCACATCAACCCCGTGTGCTGTCAGGAAATACAATCTCCGTTCCTTCATGCCGAGCAGGGTATCGTTGGGAAATTCCTGCGATAGGATCGTCGCCGGGGCGTCTGCGTTCTCGAACTTGTCTCCAGGTGCGACGCCGATGAATATCAGCCGGTCATTTGTGGCGTAAAGAACCCCATTCGCGCCCCGGTAGTAGTCGCTGGGTCGGCGCATGAACACTTTCGCCTTGCGCTGCAATTTCTCTCCGTAGTGCAGCATTCCGCCTTGAAACTCCCGGTCCGCCGCTGTCCAGGCTTTGGGAGCGTCAACGTGTCGCATGAAAAAGAAGTAGCCGAAGAGAAGAAGTCCGATGAGAACGACGGCAAGACCGAGCAGCGCCTTCTTCAGAAAGCGGAACGTGCGGTAAAGTCCTTCAGACTCTTTCATTGCGAATCAGTGTAGTGGGAGGCGGGCACGGGCGGGAGGGCAATCTCCATACCGGGTTTGGCATGTGAGGTGCAACCGGACGGGGCATGGCCGACATCGAGCACGACAAGCGCCAGTCCGCGGCCGGCGATCCCTTCATCAACGTTGCCGTGCGAAGACCGATCAGGCCGCCGGCACCGCGCTGGAAGAGGGCTCTAAAGGCCGGGCTCCAGGGAATCGGAGCGGCGATCCTTCTGGCAGCGGGCACTGTCTGGACTTTGCGCCAGCAACATCCGAAATACGTGAAGCCGGGCGAGCTGCTCCACTTGCCCCCGGCGCTGGTTACTGCGGCTGCTCCTGGAACCGAGCCCTACACGCCACCGACTGATGCGAAGGCGCTGGTAGAAATCCAGAAAGTCGCCTTCTCGCTCAGGAAATACACCAGCGATACCGTTCTGGCCCGCAGAATCGCGTCGGCGATAGTCGTGGAAGGAGGGAGGAAGAACATCGACCCGGCCCTCCTTGTCGGAGTGGTGCTGACGGAGGATGCGAAGCTCGATCCGAATGCCAGGAGCTTCGTCGGCGCGCGGGGGCTGATGCAGGTGATGCCTTTCCACGCCGGCAAGTGGAAGGGGTGCTCCTCGGCCGACCTGTTCGCAATCGATTCCAACATCTGTCACGGGGTGAGCATTCTGGCG
>JALYZH010000293.1 GCA_030948945.1 Gemmatimonadota bacterium
AACCGCCAGCGCGAGTACTACCGCCGCAGCCAGCATCGCCCAAGGTGGAGCTCCGACGTTGGAGAGCTCACGGGCCCGGACGGATTCACGATCGATGCGCGCGTTCCTGCTGCGGATCTGATCTACCTGTCGCGCCGCTGCCGTGTAGCCTTGCTGCGCTGTCCCGCGCTGAGCGAGGAGTTTTGCGGTGTCCACCGTGATGGTTGGTTTCACTACAGGTGGGGAAGTGGGCCGGATCAAAGCCAGTTTGCCTCTGATCTCACCCCTCTTTGCATCCGCAACTGCCTGTATCGAACGACCGATTGCGTTGGCCCTCGACGTAAGGGCTAGGTACACGGGATCGACGGTGCCGACTGCGCCAAAGGCATTTCGATCGCGCTCGATACCAGCTAGCGAGTCAAGAAGGATTTTCACCCTGGGATCTGCAGCAACCTCGGGTGACGCGGCCAGAGCCCGGTACGAGGTCGGAAGGGGAGCATTCTCCGCGCGATCGATCAACCGATTGAGCGTCGCCAACTCGGCGCTGAGCGAATCCCGCTGTGCACGGACAGCCGGAGGGAAGGTATCGATGACCGGCGCCGGGACAGGATTGGCTGCGCGACGTGCTGCATCCAATGTCGAATCGACTGCTGTGACTTCTGCAAGGTATCGATCTCTCGCCGCAACAGCGAGTGAGGAATCGTTCTTGGCCTCGATCTGCGCCGCAACCGCCAATGCTTTTCGCGACGCATTCCTTGGCACGAGCACGAATGCTATTAGTGCGGCGATGAATACGACTCCCCCTACAATCCCGAAAACGACTACCCGGCGCAGCGCATTTCTGGCACGCGCCGCCATCCAGAGATAGGCTGAGCCTCCACTCATCCGTGCAATGCTATGAACGTTCATTATTCAAAGATTCACGGAATTAGGTGCAACGCGAAAGTCCAGTTTGGCTTGACGCCTGGACGGCGCTAAGGAACCCACACATTGGCATTCGACAATACAATCTAAGCGCCGACCGAGAAGGTGAGAATGACACGAAAAAACGGCGAGAGCTCTCGCCCCCGCCGTTCTCAGCATCGGAAAGCTACTGAACCGTGATTACGCCCTTCATGCCAAGTGCGAGGTGCGGAGTGCAGTGATAGGGGTACTGGCCAGGCTTGATATTCCCAAAGGAAACTGTGACGGATTCCCCCGCGTTCGTCTTCAGGGCGCTGGAGAGCTCTCCCATCTTCTCGGCACCCATGTTTGCATCGAGTTGCCCTCTGACATTAGCCGGGATCGTTGCCGGATCGAAGGCGACGTTGTGCGGGCCGCCGCTAACGACAACGAATTTGGCACCATCGCCTGCCTTAACAGTGAAATTCGCGGGCTCGAAGCGATAGCCTTTCGCGTCTCCGACCATCTTAATTTCGTGAACAGTGCCGGTGGTCGGGGCCGCGGCCACTGCCCCTGAGGCGCCAGACGTCGTGGTCGTAGTAGAAGTCGTTGTGGAGGCCGACGAGGTCGACGTATCCACCCCAACGTGCGTTGTATCAGCAGGTTTTTTTTCTCCACCGGCGCAAGCGCCAAGCGTAATTACACCAACAGCAATCGCGAATCCATGGAACCGCATCGTTTAAGGCCTCCCAGAGCCGTACAGTAGTGCATAAATAACAGTAGACTTCATTGCTTACAGAGATTGTGAATTTATTCACAAGGCCCCTAACACGCAAACCCTCGCCACGCCTACGCTAGTCATGATTCGTGCCTTCGACGTCAACTGCGCCGGATGATCGCAATTCCGGCGCTCGACCTGAGAGAAGCGGCCTGCGTCCAGCTCGCGGCCGACTCGTACGACAAGGAACTGCTTCGGATCCCGGACCCGGTTGGCGTCGCCCGTGCCTGGCGACAGTATGGGTTCCATCACCTCCATGTCGTTGACCTTGATGGAGTCGCCGGACGGGGGCAAAACACGGCGGAGATTCAGGCGATTCTGGCCGGTACGGATGCGGAAGTTCAGGTCGGGGGAGGGATCAGGAGTCACGCGTCCATTGATCAGATGTTGAGCGACGGCGCTCAACGTGTGGTTATCGGAACGCGAGCGCTCGAAGATCCTGACTGGCTCATCGACATGAGCACGGCTTTTCCTGGATGCATTGTCGTCGCTGCTGATGTCCGTGAGCGGAGAATCCTCTCTCACGGATGGACCCGCACACACTCGAAGCTGGTGCTCGACCTGATTGAAGAGCTCAACGAGCTGCCGCTCGCCGGCGTCCTGGTAACCGCGGTACATCGCGAAGCAGCGATGCACGGGACAGATTTACCACTCATGGAAGACGTCGCTGAAGCCGCAGAATTTCCGGTTTTTGCTTCGGGCGGGCTCGGGAGCCTCAACGATCTTCGTGCACTCGAAGATCGCGGGGTTGCCGCCGCGATAATCGGCATGGCGCTCTACAGCGGTGCGCTGGATCCTCGCGTCGTCGCCGAGGAATTCGCTGAGTAACCGGTAGCTTCGTTGCCAGTGTCCCGGCTACCGGTGTCGCTAGAACAGGCCGATAGTTCGTGGGCTCAGCTTCGATGGATCGCCTACATAGGCGAAGCGAAATCCTTTCATGTACTTCCTCGCCACGCGCTGGACCGCTTCGGGCGTGACGCTCTTCAGCTCGTCGACGAATCGATCCGCCTCGCGAAAATCTCCCCCGTACAACTGCGATCGGGCAAGAAAATCAGCCTGGGCCGCGTTTGTCTCGTTGTCCAGGAAGTACTCGGTGATGAATTGCTCTTCGAGTTGCTTCAGCCCGGCAGGGTCGAGCATACCCTGTTGAAGATCGACGACAGCGGCTCGCATCAGTTTGAGAGTCGTGTCGGGTGAAACCGTGGACACGTAGAGCCCACCTACCGTGGCGGCCCGATCTATAAACGGCGCGTGAACATCGTAGGTGAGGTTCTGCCGGGTTCGAATCTCAGCGAACATGCGCCCGGTCAGGACAGACGTCGCTACTCTGAGGGCCTGATAGTCTTCTCCCTTTGCCAGAGGCCCGCTGTAATAGCCAAGTATGTAGTTAGTGGGCAATTGGCGGCGCGCAATCACAACCGCCGTTTGAGACTCGGGAACGCGAGGTGGGGCCGTCCAGCCATAGCTTCCGCGTGGGAGCTGCCCTATCGACTTGTTCACCAGACGCTCGATGTGCGCGCGATCGATGTTGCCCACTACGACCAGGAGCATTCGGGATGTGACGAATTG
>JALYZH010000323.1 GCA_030948945.1 Gemmatimonadota bacterium
GCGTGCGGTGCTGCTCGATCGAGGCCTGAAGCTGATCGCCACGCTTCAGCACCTTTTCGGGCGCGAGCTGATCCAGCAGAGCAGTGACCGCGCGCTGCACGACGTTCTTTTCCTTCGCGCTGCGCGAAGCGGTCCAGGGAGCAAGGGGCTTGTTTGAATCGTCCATGTGTGTCGGTGCGATGATCGATGAGGCTGCTTGCGGCGAGGACGACACGGGAAGGTGCTCGTCGGCCTAGATGTAAGTTAGCCGAAAACGCACGCGTTAGCGCTGCCGAACGAGGTCGAAATCGATCTCCAGGCGAATGGTGTCGGCGACACTGAGAAGAACCGGGACGCGCGGCTGGTCCATCCGGATGTCAGCGAAGGTGAACTCGGTCGAGGCGGAACCGCTTACCCGGCCATCCTGAAATTGCGCCGTACCCTTCCAGAGCGTGGGCCGCGTCACTCCCCGGACCGTCAGATCACCCATCATCTCGATCGGGCGAGTTCCCGAAGTGGGAAGCGGAAGTCCGATTCCACGAACGTCGGTGGGAACCAGTACGATGCTCGGATACTGCTGCGCGTCGAGCAGGCGTCCGCGCACGAATCCGTCGCGACGATCCTTGTCGCTCACGAATGATCCCGCGTCGACCACGAACTTGGATTCCGGGCGAATGATTTTTCCGTTGGCGTCGAACGCGATCGCGCCGGTCAGGCTCTTCGTCTCACCAATCGCATCGTTGGGGAGATCATGTCCAACCAGGCGCTCGCGCACTCTGTACCGTGCGGCATTTCCGGTGGGCGAGAGAACAAATCGAAGCGCTGTTCCAGGTGCGACCGAGCTCGGGTCCGACGCAGCCGCAGCTTTTTTGGCCGGCGCGTCGGCGAATGCCGTCTGCGGCTCGCCTCGCGAGCACGAGACCAACGGAAAAGCTGCGAAGAAAGCAAGGCCGAGCCGCCGGCATATTGTATTGACGTTCATTACCTGCTCCCGCTCTTTCGAGCTGTAAATGAGATCTTGTCCGTCACCCGACGTTTACGCCGAGATTGATCGCACCGGCGTAGCCATCGGCGCGCGACTAGATGGTCATACCCATCAGCTGTTCGAGCTTCTCGAAGCGGCTCCGGCTAACCTTCAGCTTCACGCCTCCTTTGAGCAGTACCGCGTAATCCCCGCCTGGATTTCGGATCAGCGTCTCGATCAGGTCCAGACGCACGATGGCCGATCGATGGATGCGGAAGAATCGGCCAGGATCGAGACGCTCTTCGAGCGCCTGCATCTGCTCGCGAATCAGGTACCGCCTGTCACTCACGTACAGCTCTGCGTACGGACCGCTCGCGATCAGGTAGTCGATCTGCTTGACGGGGACTATGCGAACCTGCCCCCGCATCTCGACCGCGATTCGCTCCAGGTACTCTCGCTTCGCCGCTCCGTCCGAGCTCTTCTCCCCTGCGCTCAGGAGCGCGCGCAGCTCGTTCGAAAGCTTCGACACCTGATTCAGCTCGATCATCTTGCGCGCTCGGCGGAATGCCTTCTCGAATCGTTCGTCGTCGAACGGCTTGATCAGGTAGTCGACGGCCGCAAGATCGAAGGCAGTGACCGCGTGATCGTAGGCAGTCGTGAAGATCACCGGGGGCATTGCATCCGCCCCGATCTCCCGAACAACCTCGAGCCCGGTCTTGCCGGGCATCTGAATGTCGAGAAAGACGATGTCGGGCTCCAGCTCACGGATTGCCGCGATCGTCGTCAGTCCATTGTCAGCACGGCCTATGATCTCGACGTTGTCTTCGTGGGCCAGAAGATCTTCGAGTCGCTGACGAGCGAGATGCTCGTCGTCGGCGATGAGGACGCGAAGCGGTTTCGCGACACTCACCGAATTGCCTCCGCGGCGACGATCGAGGTCCGCAGCTCGGCCCGCGTCTGGAACGGCATCACTATCTGCGCCACAGTCCCGCCGCTGGGAGATTCGGCAAGCGTGAGGCTTTGCATGCTACCATAGAGTTGCTCGAGACGCTGCCGAATATTGGCGAGTCCGACGCCTGCTTCGTCGAGCCGGGCAATTTTCTGGGGACCGGGTCCGTTGTCGGACACCGTCAGTACCAAACGGTCGAGCTCCCTCCGGGCCTGTATCCGGATTTTGCCGGTGCCCGAGATCTTATCGACGCCGTGCTTCACAGCATTCTCGACCAGCGGCTGCAGAATGAGACTCGGCACCAACGCATCGCGCGCGTCGTCCCCGATCTGCACTTCGATCTCCAGCTGTCCCTGAAAACGGATCTGCATGATCTCCAGATATCGCTCGAGGAAGGCAATCTCCTGCGCGAGCACGACCTCATGGTCGGCGCCGACGTCCAGAGTATAGCGGAGTAGCTCGCTCAGGCGCGCGATCATCCGCCGCACACCACGTGGGTCCCGCTCGACCAGCGAAGAAACGGCGTTCAGCGTATTGAACAGAAAATGTGGATTCAGCTGCGCATTCAGGGCGGAGAGCTTCGCCTCGGCGAGCTGCGCCTGGAGCTGCGCCGTCTCCGCATGCAGTCGCGCCGTCTCACGCTCGCGCGCGCGGAGCCGCCGGAAATAGTCCCGGGCGAAACCAGCTGACAGCACTCCCCAGTAAATGATGAAGTGATTGAGGAGCATCGGCCCGCGAAAACCGCCGAACGCCCCACCCTGCGAACCCAGGGGGCCAGGGCGCCCCCTGAAATGCCGAACGAGTGTCGAGTCGAGCAGATCCACTGAGTATGCGATCACGACACCGATCACGGTTAGTACAAGGATCTTCTGCCATGCGGTCCTCTGCTCGACACCAAACCGTCCCGCGAACCAGAAGATGAGCGGAGTAAGGAGTGCCCATGTGTACATCTGCTGAAACGCGAGGCCGATCGGAACTGTGTTTGGAACCGGGCTGAAAGTGAGATCGCGCTGATCGGCCAGCCGATTGGCGGCCGTCAGAAGTGCGAGCAGAGTCCAGAACGCGAAAACTCCGAGTAGCTCAGCGCGGCTCAGTGACTGGGTGTCATCGGCGTAATCGGTCGTGTGGACCATGCATTCATCATAAGCGCGGCAGTGCGAGCAGGGCAATGTTCACAAGTGCAGTTCGCGACACGGGCGTGCACTTGGTGACAAAGAGGCGGGAACACAGCAACGCGGAGTGTCGAATAAGCGAATACAAAGAGACGACACAAACTCACCTCAATCCCCACTGCAATGTCAATCGCACTCCAGAATCCCGACATCGAACCACCGGACGAACACTCAGCTCCGCCCTACAGGCTGTCAGACACCGAGCTGAGACTCCGCAGCCAGTTCATCGCCGCCTTCAACGACACTCCACAGCCATCCTGGGAATTTCAGATCGCGGTCTGGGATCTCACCGACGAGCTCAGGCGCAATGGTGAGCTAGCGGAGGGCGTCGTAAAGAGAATCAAGTATATCTCGGCAATTCCGATCTCGTTCCATTATCGCGTCGGATACAAGCCGTGTCACTCGCGGTTGACTGAGGCTGTGAGCAAGGCAGTGTCTCTTTCGATTGCGAGGTACTTCGCCGACGATCCGAGGCCACGACGACGGGAGCGATGAGCCCCGGCTTGTCACCCCTGCCCCAGCTTTTCCGAATCGGCTACCACCTTTTGCGCAATGCTTTGTCGATCGCCTTCTCAGCGAGCGGAGCCATCACGCGGTAGCCTGCTTCATTCGGATGGACACCGTCGGGAGAGAGCTCAGCGCGCATCCCACCGCGCGCGTCGGCCATCGCCGAGTGATAGTCGAGATACTCAGCGCTGTGCGCGCGCGCGTAATCCTTCATCCACTTGTTGAGCGCGATGATTTTCTGCGCGGGCTGCAACCCGGGCTTCCACGGATAGTCCCAGACAGGAAGCACCGACGAGAGCACCACCCGAATTCCGTTCGCCGTCGCCAGCTCCGCCATCGAGGCAAGGTTGTCCTCGATCATCTCGAGAGTCGACGGTCCGGTGTTGCCAGCGATGTCGTTGGTACCGGCCAATATCACGACGACCTTTGGCTTCAGGGCGATCACGTCCCGCCGGAATCGGACGAGCATCTGCGGAGTGGTCTGTCCACTGATCCCCCGCCCGATGTACGGCTTGCGCGGAAACATCGTGGCGAAATACGGTGCCCAACTCTCAGTGATCGAGTTGCCGAAAAAGACTACGCGGTTTTCGTTTTTCACGGGCGCGGAGAGTTTGGCGTTTGCCTCGCGGTATTTCTGCAGATTCGCCCAATCGTTGGTCTGAGCTCCCGCAGTAGCCCCCGTGAGCCAAACCAGAACGATTGCACACCAGCGAAGCTTCACGTTGGACATGCGAGATGACTGGATTTGGAGACTGCGTTACCTGTCGCCCTGACTCACGCGTTCGGAATCCCACGGTGCCTGAAGCCAACGGGCGATCCACGCGTGCACTTCGCGATAGAAGAACCGGCTGTTTTCGCCATTCAGAATCCAGTGGTTCTCCGTCGGCCAGACAATCAGCTTGCTCGGCACCCGCTGGCGCTGCAGAGCCGTCCAGAATTCCAGCGCGTTGTTCATCGGAACCCTGAAGTCACGCTCGCCGACGCTCACGAGAACCGGTGTCTTGAGGTTGGCGGCGTACCGCATCGGACTTTGCGTTCGCCACAACGAGTCACCCACCCATGGTGGTCCGCCCAGATTTCTTTCGCGGTCGTAGTTGTAGTCGCTCGTCGCCCACTGGGTCTCGAGATCCCATTCCCCGGCGTGACTGACGAGGGCACGGTAACGCGTCGTCGTTACCGCGAGCCAGTTCGTGAGATGACCTCCGTAACTTGCGCCGCCCGCGACCTGTCTCGAGGCATCGACGAACGGGTAGCGCTTGATAGCCTCGTCGGCGGCTTCATTGAGCTCGGTCGCAGGACCAGCGAGTGGATCGAACTGAATCTCCTGCGAGAAACGCTCGCCATATCCAGTCGAGCCGGTGTAATCGGTCATCAGCATGACGTATCCCGGCGAGCTCAGCAGATGGTAGTTCCAACGAAGCCCGAAGTTGTCGGTCGCCATGTTAGCGGCGCCGCCGTGGATCAGCACGAACAGTGGGTACTTCTTCGTCGAGTCGAAACCGGGGGGCAGCGCAACAAAGCTGTGGATGCGCTTTCCTTTGCTCGATGTGAACCACAGCTCACGCAGCGGCAGCCAGTCGATTCGCGCGACGCGGTCGGCATTGAACTTGGTAAGTGCCGTCCAGCGTCCGGTAGCAGCATCGATGCGCCCGACTTCAGCGGGACTGATTGCACTTTCCCATGTTGCACCGATAGTCGTCACCGCGCCGGATCCTCCGACGCTAAGGCCACCGTACGCTCCGGCGCGAAGCGCGCCAATCTCGTGGGTTTTTCCGCCGGTGACCGCCGCGCGGAACAGCTTGACACGGCCTTCGGTCTCGGCCAGGAAAAACACACTGCGACTGTCGGGACTGAACTCCCAGTTGCTGACCGAAAGATCACTGCCGCCCGCCACGACCTTCGGTGCGCCGGAGGCCGGCCACGGCCACATCACAAGCCGCTGGTTGTTGAACGTCCGATCATTGGTAGGCGTCATCGTCGCATACAGTGCTCGCCCGTCGGGACTGAAACGCGGCGAGCCGTAGTCCGCACGGTCAGACGTGATGCGCCGAGGCTCACCGCCAGTACTGCTTACCAGCCAGAGCGACGCGACGACATCGCTGTAAGTCCACTCGTTGCGATTCGTGGTCGCCGCAAAGACGACGCCGCTCCCATCAGGCGTCCACGACGCGGCAATGCTCTCACCACTGTTTCCCAGCTGGCCGCCGAACCCCGTCTCCACCACGACTTTCGAGCCGGCGAGGATATCGCGCGCGGGAGCTCCCTGCTCCAGTGATTGAACGAACAGACTCGGCTTTCTGTCGTCGAGCCAGTGATCCCATAGTCGAATGGGTGAGCTCTCGTAGACGCGGGCGACGTATTTCCGTGCTCGCCTGTCGGCAGCGGCGGCTCGATTCGCCGAGTCTGTAGGCGCACCCGGATAGACCATGCTCGTGAACAGGATCGCGCGACCATCTGGCCGCCAACGGGGAGTGGAAGCTCCGGTCGAGATGTTGGTGACGCGCGTGGCCTCTCCGCCCTCGAGAATCCCGAGCACGTAAATCTGCGACGTAGAGTCGTCTTCGCGGCGAGCGCCGAACGCGATCTTCCGCCCGTCGGGACTCCACTCCACGCTGCTTTCACCGCCCTTGGTGTTGGTTAGCCGTCTGGGTGCCGCGCTGCCGTCGGTCGGAACGAGCCACAGGTCGCTCACCTGATTGGCTTCTACGTAGGACGGCTCGGTGACCGGGAACACGGCCCAGCGACCATCCGGGCTCAACACCGGAGCGCCGACGCGCTTCATGAGGAAGACGTCCTCATGGGTGATCGTATGGCGCCCGGACGCAGTCTGCTGCGCCGAGCTGTTTGCGGCCGCCAACAGTGCCGCGCCAATAGACAGAAGCCGAAGTCTCACGCGCATCTCCTCAGTGTTCAGCGAGTCGTGAATGTGAAGTTGCAGTACCGACAGAGAATCTAGACGGCAGAACGCTCCCTTGCGCGAGTCAGACATTTGAGAGATGCGCGAGCTCTGGCGCGGTGCGGGCGGGAGCCTGCAATATTCACGATCATGACCGGGCACGATGCGCTGTTGCCGTGGGAAAACTTCTACATCATCGTCGGATCGTCGGCGGGAGCGCTGACAGGCCTGCAATTCGTAGTCATGGCGCTCGCAGCCGAAACTGAAATGAACACCGACACGGGCGAGGTCGACGCTTTCGGCACTCCGAACATCGTACACTTCTGCGCCGTGCTGCTCATCTCGGCGATCCTCAGTATGCCCTGGCCCGATGTCTCACAGGCCGCGGTCGTCGCCGCGGTATGCGGAGTCCTGGGCATTGGCTATACCTTGATCGTCATACGAAGAGCCGGGCGCACGAGGAACTACAAGCCGGAGATGGAAGACTGGATCTGGCACGCCGTGCTTCCGTTGCTTGCCTACTTCACCCTCCTGGTTTCCGCAGTCTCGATATCGTTCAGCCACGTTCCCGCTTTTTTTGGAATTGCCGCGTTCGCGCTCCTCCTGCTCTTCGTCGGCATCCACAACGCTTGGGACTCTGTGACTTACATGGCAGTGAAGTCGCTGCAGACACGGAAGGAAAAGAGCAGAGCGTCGGCGCCACCGGCTTCAACGACGCCGCAGTAGGCCTGGCCGGCGATCCCCTCGAAGGCCGGTCTCTGCACGTCCGCTCGACTAGTGAAAATACAGACGCCCACGATTTCGCTACTTTAGGGGCGCACCGCCTAGTATATCGAACTGAGAATGGACGGAAAATGGAGAGATTCGAATTCGTGTGTCGCCGCGCGGCCGTTTATGCCTCCGCCGCGCTCATGGTGACTCAGACAGCATGCACGACGATGCCTGTGCAGGCGGTCGCTACGCTCGGCGTCACCAGCGCGCCTTTTGGCGCTACCGCGGACGGACGTCCCGCGCAGCTCTTCACGCTCACGAACAAGCACGGGATCGAGGTGCGGCTGACGAACTACGGCGGGATTATTACCGCGCTGAGAACACCGGATCGCTCGGGACGGTTCGACGACATCGTCCTCGGATACGACAACCTCGCCGGGTACATCCACGATAGCCCGTACTTCGGCGCAATCGTTGGCCGATACGGGAACCGCATCGCGCGCGGACTTTTTTCGCTCGACGGAAAGACCTATCGCCTCGCCGTCAACAATGGGCCGAATAGTCTCCACGGCGGACTCCGCGGCTTCGACAAGGTTGTCTGGAACGCCCGCCCATTCCAGAACCAGGAGGGCACGGGTGTCGCGCTCGATTACACGAGCCCGGATGGCGAAGAGGGCTACCCGGGAACGCTCCGTTCGCGCGTCACCTATACCCTCACCGATGATGACCGGCTCATCGTCGACTACCAAGCGACAACCGACAAGGCGACTCCAGTCAACCTGACGCAGCACACTTACTGGAATCTCACCGGAAGCGCGAAGCGGGATATCCTCGGCCATGAGCTCACAATCAACGCTGACGCGATGACACCGGTGGATTCGACGCTCATCCCAACCGGTGTGATCTCCTCCGTCGCCGGGACGCCATTTGATTTTCGCACGCCCACATCAATCGGAGCACGCGTCGATCAGCGTCAGGACACGCAGATTCGCTACGGCAACGGGTACGATCACAACTTCGTTCTCAATCGAGGCGGGGCCGCAGCGGATGCGTTGGTGCAGGCGGCACACGTCGCAGATCCTTCGACGGGACGAACGCTGGACATCGTCACTACCGAGCCGGGTCTGCAGTTCTATTCCGGCAACTTTCTCGATGGAAGTATCACCGGGAAAGCAGGCAGCGTCTATCACTTCCGGTACGGGCTGGCGCTCGAGACGCAGCACTATCCGGACTCTCCCAATCGACCGAGTTTTCCGTCCACAATTCTGCGCCCCGGCGCGACGTACCAGACTCGTACGGTTTACCACTTCGGGGTAACTCGATGAGATACGCATCCGTGAAGCGATTGATCCTCTCTCTTGTCTTGATTCCCGGCGCGATCGGGTGCGCAACCTCCGTCTCAGGGCAACGCGTACAGCTTGTCTACCAGGACTGCGTCTCCGGCGGTTATTGCACGGACGTCCAAGTCCTGATCGCGCCATCGCTGCCGGCACGCGCCGTCTGGTCACGGGAGCGAGCGCGGGCGTGGGCAGATTCGGTCGGTTGGCTGGTCGGCAGCAACTTCGCGCCCAGCACGGCGATCAATCAGCTGGAGATGTGGCAGCCTTCCACGTTCGACCCGCAGACGATCGACCGTGAGCTGGGGTGGGCCGAGTCGCTCGGCTTCAACACGATGCGCGTTTTCCTGCATGATCTGTTGTGGCGGCAGGACTCCGTGGGATTCCTGAATCGGATGGATCAGTTTCTCACGATCGCCGATAGGCACCACATTCGGCCGATGTTTGTTTTGTTCGACGCGGTGTGGGATCCAATGCCGCACCTGGGTCCACAGCGCACACCCATCCCCCACATTCACAACTCCGGCTGGGTCCAGAGTCCGGGTGCAGCGATCCTCTCCGACACCGCGCGCTACGACCAGCTGCGTGGATACGTGCAGGGAGTAGTGGGCCGCTTTCGAAATGACCGGCGAGTGATCGCGTGGGACGTGTTCAACGAGCCTGATAACACGAACCGCCCGGCGTACGTCGCGTACGAGCCGCTCGACAAGGCAGCGCGCTCCTTGATCCTGCTGCGCAAAGCCTTCACGTGGGCGCGTCAGATGAATCCCTCACAGCCGCTCACCGCCGCGCCGTGGATGGGCGACTGGATCGACCCGACCAAACTCTCACCCATGACCGCCTACATGCTCGACAGCTCGGATGTCATCACCTTTCACAGCTACGACGACAGCGCGAGAGTTGATCTACTGGTGACCGCCCTCGAGCGATACGGACGCCCGATCATCTGCTCCGAGTACATGGCTCGCCCACGCGGAAGCACTTTCCAGAATATTCTGCCCATACTCGCTCGGCGGCGCGTGGGTGCCTACAACTGGGGATTCGTCGCCGGCAAGACACAGACGATTTATCCGTGGGATTCCTGGTACAACGAGTACAAAGCGGAGCCTGCCGTGTGGTTCCACGACATCTTCAGGAGAGATGGGACGCCGTACGATGCTGCGGAAGTGGCGTTCATCCGTGCGCGTACAGCGACAACCGTGAAGCGGTGATCAAGGCGCACGGCTGAGCTTGAAAGACTCAAGAATTTCGTGGGGCCCGAAACCGCTGAAGCAGAATCGTCCACGGCTCGATTCGGGAGACTGCCAACACCCCGGCGCCGCTCCATGGATCCGCCGCCAGACGCGTGCGGATGATTTCTTCGCGTGAAGCTTCCATCACGAGTAGAACTTCGTCGCCTTCTCCGAGCGGGCCGCCGAGAACAACCAGGCCATCGGCTACGAGGGCGTCCATAAATGCGGCGTGCTCGGGCCAACCCGCTTGCTTCCGCATCGGAAGCGATGGATCCCAGGCCGGACCATGGACGCGACGCACGACGAAGTATCTCGTCATGACCCTACTTTCCGCACCAAAACCGATCAAACTTCCGAGCCGCCGCCTTGACCGCTCGTCGCTCCGCTTCGTTCAGTCTGATCAGCAGCTTCGGCTCGATTACCACCGTTCCTCTCACTAGAGTCCGCCTCCATCCCCCGACAATCTGTCCGTTGATGATGAGAATGTGGCCAGATAGCGCGTCAGTCCTCGCTCTTACTCCAGAGGATGTCAGCCTTGCGTTGAACGCGCTACGATCTTTGAAGCCGATGAAGTACTCGTCGTAGTTCGGCAGCAGATGCGCCAGGGACGAGGAGATTCGCACTGGGCGCTCTACGGCCGGAAACCAGTACGATCGGCCCTCGATCGACTCGTGCTCAAGTTGCGTCGCGGCCACCTCGACGCCCCTCTTGGCGTCCGCCTTGGTGAGCCCGGACCACCACGCGAAATCATCGACCGTCGCGGGTCCGCGGGTCGTGAAGTATCTCCGCGCGAGCTCGAACAACGCGGCTTCGCGCTCCAGTGCGATCGGCTTCGCCACACGTTCGTCGAGTAGCGCATAGGTGAACTGCTTTCCTCGGCGCGCTCCGCTGCAGATCAATCCTTCGAGCTCCGCGCGCATTACAATGCAGGCGAGCCGTTGCGGGCTCGTGATCTGAATCCTTGCTCTTGCGAGCGCCTGTCCCAGCTCGGCGCGCGTGAGCTGCTTGCCATCTCTCAGTGCCTTTGTCAACACGGTTCGGCTGCGACGGGCCACGGCTTCATCCACCTCCAGCCAACGATACCAGTACGCGTTTGCTGCGTGGACTCGCGGTGCTGAGAGCGCCAACATCCAGCCGATGTCGGCGGCAGCGACGAAATGCCACGTCGGACGCAGCACGTGAGTACGAACGATCATTCCGTTGTCGATCTCTTTTTCGATTTGGGCGTCGGTGAGGCCGGCAGTGCGCTGAGCGACCCCCCACTTCGATGCGCCGTAATCCTGGGCCTGCACCGCTCCCAGCCTCGCCACGACCGCGCTCGCCGTTTTCAGCGTGGGCTTCAGGAGCCCCTGATTGCTTAGACGCTGTCTTGCGATGTCTGGTCTTGGCATCAAAGCGTGATAAATATCAATTGTGCCCCAGGGAATAACGGCGGGTTAAACGCCAATAAGGCCTGATCAACCCCCTCTCAACGCACCAAGCAGCGCCGGCAACGCGCCAACAACCCACACGATCGCCGCCGCGATCGCCGCCTGCTGCTTCGGAATTTTCCCGACCACGTGCAGACCGATCGCCAGAAGCACCGTCACCCAGATCGTAAACAGATCGACCCGACTGAGGAGCGCGATCATTACCGCCGATCCGTCCGGATCCATGAACCGGGCTGGACTGAAGCCGACGCTGTTCATCGAGGTAAGCTTGTCCGGCGGCATCAACAGTCCCTGCGCCGCATTCGTCAGGATCTGAACGATGCGCGGCACCTCCGCGTACGTCGCGATCATGATCGCCGCCGCAACCGACTCTTTCGCGTCGAAAAGCTTTCCCACCAGCCACAGCACCAGACCGGTGCCGAACACGGTAAGTGTGAGCCCGATCGCGAAGAACAGAGGACCAAGCGTCTCGAACATGCCGCGTGACGACGACATCTGCTCCGCGGTCAGGCTCGGGTTCTTCTTCATCATATCGACGCTTCGCCTGGCGAACTCTGCATCCATCACCGGCTGCATCGCGTTCTTCGTCAGGAAAAACAGAACAGTCCCCACCACGATCAGAAACAGCAGAGGCATCCCGAATTTTCCGTCGCTCCTGCGCGCGAACACCGAGGACGGCGCGTAGAAGATGTCCACGAAATCCTCCCACAGTCCCGCCTTTGCGGGTGCGGGTTCAACGTCCCTGACGCCGGCATCACTCCCCATCGTCTTATCCTCGTGGTAGAAGATTCTTGAAGAAGGTTATTACCAAAGTCCCCATCCCACCACCAGTAACGTCCCGACGTAGTGAACCGAATACTGTCAACTTCACGGCTGTAAACTCGCACCCGTTCCGTTGCTGTATTCGGAGTCTTCTCCTTCTACGGTGCAGGAGGTTTGTACCTCTCGACGTCGGTGATCAGCCGCACTCCAGCCTGATAGGTGAAGTACGCGTACGCCCACTCTATGAACACCACGAGCCTGTTGCGGAATCCGACCAGATACATGATGTGAACGAACAGCCACAGCATCCAGGCCGGCCTGCCCGTGAACCTCACTCGGCCGAAATCGGCGATGGCGCGCGATCTCCCAATCACGGCAAGGTCACCCTTATTGAAGTAGTGAAACTTCTTTCTGGGCTGGCGCCGCAGATCGCGGATGATCGACTTGGCGGCGAAGGCGCCTTCCTGATTCGCCGCCGGACACACCCACGGCACCGGTCGCCCATCCTGCTCGATGGTCGCGAGATCGCCGATTGCGAAAATCTCCGGGTGACCCGGCACAGATAGGTCGTCGCTGACCTTCACTCTGCCCGCACTATCGAGCGGAGCGCCAAGGAATCCGCCAAGATGAGATGCCTTGTTC
>JALYZH010000332.1 GCA_030948945.1 Gemmatimonadota bacterium
TAATTCCGAAGTTCACGGAGTCCAGTCTCGACCTCCTGAGCACGAAACAATGGCGGGGGAACGTTCGAGAGCTCCAAAACGTGATTGAGCATCTCGCGGTGCTGGCTGATCCAGGCCAATCAATCCGTCCTGGGGATATCCCGTTCTATGAGAGCGCGACCAGCAGCAAAGAGGGGAACGCCATTCCGGCCTCCCTCTTCGACGAAGGGTATCATTCCGCGCGCGAAAAGCTCGTAAGCAATTTCGAAAAGGCGTACCTGTCCCGGATCGTAGATCGAGCCGGCGGCAACATGTCCAAGGCCGCAAGGATGGCCAGCATTGACCGGACGACGCTTTACCGACTGATCGAGCGATACAGTTTGAGCCGAGAAGAATTCACAGACGATCGCACTCCCTAAGGCGCGGATGCGAATGCGTGGAAGCGGAGCAACCAACAGGCTCGACGGACCCAGTCTCGTGCGAACGCGACAGGGCGATGTCGACCAAGCTCCTTCGTCGGCGATCGCAGATGGGGTCTGGCGGGCTTTCGACAGAGCGCTTGGTGAAGCAAGAGAGACCTTTGCCCCGTCTGTGTCGCGCGAAGAGCTAATACCCTTTCTCAACTCCCTTCACGACGCTGTCCGGTGTGTCGTCCTCGGCACCCGGCCCGATCCTCCCTCGGCGCCTTCCTCCATCTCAACCGCCCAATTATTGGAGTGCGTGAGACGACGATTCGTCGACGAACTACATTCCGAACAAGCGTCCGATGCTCAACAAGCCATTCACATTCTGAGCGCGCTCGGGCGTGTCCAGTGCCTTCTCGATGTCAATGGCGCCGAGCCGATGCCTGAGTTGCTCGCCGGGCGCGACGCGGCAGGGTTGTTGATCGAGATAGCTCACGATATGCGCTCGCCGCTCGCCGCAATCCTTTTCTTGCTCGACATGATGCGCACCGAGCGGAGTGGGCCCGTCAACAACGTCCAACGGCAACAGCTTCGATTGATCTACGGAGCTTCGCTCGGAATAATGCAGCTTGCGTGCGACATGATAGATTCGGTACGGGGTGCCTCGCGGCTGACCAGCGAGCGGCACGTTGAATTTTCGATTAGCGAGATGTTTTGTTCGGTCAGAGACATCGTGCTTCCGATGGCCGAAGAAAAGAACGTGCAACTCGAGCTTATTCTGGGCGCAAGCGATCGGCGGCTCGGCAATCAAGCCGCAATCAATCGCATATTGCTCAACCTGGTCAGCAACGCAATCAAGTTCACTGGCTCGGGTGCAGTCATTCTGTCGGCGACTCCGATGCCACGAGACATGGTTCAGTTCGCCGTTCAAGATTCGGGACGCGAAATTCCGGCGGGCGTGATGGAACAGCTTTTTCGACCTTTCCGCCGGTCGGACGTCCGCCGTGCCCGAACTTTTTCAAGCGCCGGTCTGGGGCTTTCCATTTGCCACAAGCTGACGCTGGCGTTGGGCAGTGAACTTCACGTAGCGACCACCCCTAGAAAGGGTACACGCTTCTGGTTTGTTCTTCAGTTACCCACGGTCGACGGGTAGCGAACCTTCCACAGAGTTTTTCTTTTGCGTTTGGCAGAGGTTAAGTTCGCTCCGTAACGCGCAAGAATTGAATCTGACTCCCGAATTCGTTGCTCGTGAACTCGCTTGTGCAAGGCGGCTCGACCAAGCGAGCGGGGACTATTCGATTAACCGGATTGTTAAGGGCACCCCGGAACCGTAACGCGCCAACCCCTACGCTCGCAGGATTGCGATTTCATTGGTCTCGCCATCAGTTGCCGCCACAAGCTGCGCCCCTTGTGTCGGATGAGGGTGAAAGTCGGGAACGAGAGTGCGAAGCAATTGTTTGAGCTCTTCGTCGGGGTGCTCTGCTTCGGCGGCCGCGACCATTGCTTCGATGCGACGCATGATCCCGTCAGGCAAGATGCCGTTGCGGGCGCGCAGTACCTTTGGATGGTCGGTCGGAAGAACATTTTCGGCGCTAAAAAACATCTCCTCATAGAGCTTTTCCCCCGGCCGCATCCCCGTGAACTTGATCTCGATGTCGGTTCCGACCGTGAGACCGGAGAGGCGGATCAAATCGGTGGCTATCTCTACGATACGGATCGGCTCACCCATGTCGAGCAGGAAAACTTCGCCGCCTCGGCCGAGGGCGCCTGCCTGGAGGACCAGCTGTACGGCCTCCGGAATAGTCATGAAGTAGCGCTGCATTTCCGGATGAGTGACGGTTACTGGTCCTCCCGTGCGAATTTGACGGAGAAAAGTCGGCACAACGCTTCCCCGACTCCCGAGCACGTTTCCGAATCTTACTGAAACGAAGTTCCGGTCGTGTTTCTGTGCGGCTCGTTGAACTATTAGCTCCGCGACACGTTTTGTCGCTCCCATTACGCTGGTTGGGCGCACGGCTTTGTCAGTGGAAACGAACACGAAGTGCTCACAGCCGGCCTCCAGCGCCGCATCGACAACGTTTAGTGTTCCGAAAACATTGTTGGTGATTGCTTCGATTACGTTTTCCTCCATGAGCGGAACGTGCTTATGGGCCGCAGCGTGGAAGACGGCGTGAGGTTTATATGTCTTGAAAATCGTTGCAGTGCGCTTGCGGTCCCGAACGTCGGCAATTATTGGCATCAAGGAGACATCCGGGTAATCCGTCCTCAACTCGTGCAAAATGTCGAAAATCGAGTTCTCACCGTGACCCACGAGTATGAGGCCGGCCGGCGCAAGGCGCGCAATTTGTCGACACAGCTCGCTGCCGATCGAGCCGCCCGCGCCCGTGACCAGCACCGTCTCACCCGTAGCCAGGGCCGCGACCGCGGCCAGATCGGTTTCAACCGGTTCGCGGCGAAGCAGGTCCTGAATTTGTACCTCACGGAGACTGGCGCCGTTTGACTTTGCGGATATCAATTCCGGAAGACTAGGAACTGTGAGCGTCGGAATTCCGCAGTCGAGACCGGCGCGAACGACTTTGCGCACGACCTCTCCCTGAGCCAAGGGCATCGCGATTATCAACTCCGACACGCCATGCTGTTCCACAATCGTCTTAATTGCGCTAAGAGTCCCCATGATGGGGAACCCAAGCAGCATATGATTCTGCTTGGTTGGATCGTCATCGACGAAGCCAATTGGTTCAAACCCGAGGCGGGGGTTGGCAATCAACTCCTTCGCCACAAGTTTTCCGGTGTCGCCAGCGCCGACGATCAGGGCCGGCCGGCCCGGATCATCACGTCTGCGGCGCCGATTCCTGACACGGACCGTGCGCGCCAAGAGCCGGGGAAGAGCGATCGCGGCCGAGGTGAGAAAAGAATCTATGAAGATGATCGAAAAGGGAATGCGCGCTGGGGTAAGCTGTGTGCCGGGCAGGATCCATAGCCCAATTAACATGCACGCCGCCGCCGCGATAACTCCCGCGATTACGATCTGTTTCAGTTCGCCAATGCTTGCGTGTCGCCACAGCCGGCGGTACATGCCAAGATTGTACAAGAGTAAGAGGCGCACTGGTGCTGTCACCAGGACGTACGGGACCACCATGCGAAGATTATCCGCGATCCACTGAAACTCCTCGAATCGCACGAGGAACGCGATTAAGGGTGCGACGATGAGAGACCCGGCATCAATGAGGAAGAGGTGCCGGTTTCTCATCCGCACGGGAAGAAGTGTCTTTAGGGCTGTCACAAATAGGTAAGCCGGCGGTTTACGGAATTACAGTGGAATCAAAAATCTGTTGTGGGGCAGAAGGACGCGTGGGACAGGATTGCGGAAAGTAGTGTTTCCAGGACGTCCGGACTAGTGGCAGAATTGTACGTCAAGGTGCGATCTACCGTTCGTGCGGGTCTGGATTAACCTTCTTCAAGAAATGTCTACGTCGGAGCACAAGACAATTGTTGTAGATGGCACCGACCACCAGTCGCACGGACCATACCGAAAGCTCGGACCTTGCCGCGGGCATCAACGCGGCGAAGTCGTCCATCCGGCAAGCCATAGAATTCCTACTTTCGGCGAACGGACTATCGCGTTTTCCTCACTTGGGCGCGGTCCAGTTAGTAAGATGAGGTTCGTGCAATGTTCGTCGGAGAGTTGTTCATCGATCACGCATGACCCCGAAACCGTAGATTTGGCCGGCCATGTCTAGCGCGCATTTTCCAAGACCTAGAGACGGTCCTTGTGTTGCCGCGGCGCAATCGATTCGTTTAGGCAACGTCAAGCTAAGAAAAATGGATGACTGAAACCAATTTGGGGGACGAAGGCGAAATCTCGCTGTTTGCTCTTGGAACAACGTTACTTCGGAACCGGTGGCGCCTGGTCCGATGGATGTTGTTGGGTGCGGCCGTTGCGCTTCTTACGGTTTTTTCGAAACCGGCATTGTATAGGGCGTCAGCATCCTTTGTTCCGCAGGGCCTTGACAGCGGTCGGTCAGGCCTTGCCAGTCTCGCCGGACAGCTGGGCGTGGCGATGCCGGCCGGAACTCAGACCCTCTCTCCCGATTTCTACGCCAATCTCCTCAAGTCTCGTGAGCTTCTGCGGCGCATTACGCAGGACACTTTCGTCGTCCAGGAGCGGGGTAACCGGCGAGCTACATTTCTTGACCTGTTTGGAATCCAGGATGGGTCCGCAAAGAGCCGAGAAGAGCAGGGAATAAAAGTCTTAGGGGAGATCGTGACGGCTTCGGTTGCCCGTACTACCGGGGTTGTGGAGTTCTCGGTGGTCACGCGGTGGCCGAGCGTCTCGGTAGCCATCGCGGCGGCGCTCGTTGATGCTGTTAACGAATTCAACCAACGGATGCGGCAGGCGCAGGCAGCGGCGGAGCGGAAGTTTGTCGAAGGAAGATTGAATCTGGCGGGATCAGATTTGCGCGCGGCGGAGGACCGCCTCGAGAGTTTCTTAAAGAACAACAGACAGTTTGCTAGTTCGCCGGATCTGACTTTTGAGCGCGATCGTCTGCAGCGCGACGTGACACTTAAACAGGAGGTGTTCACTTCGCTAACGCAGTCATACGAGGAGGTGCGGATCCGTGAAGTTCGCGATACTCCAGTGATTACAGTGATTGAATCACCCTCGGCGCCTTCCATTCCGGAACCGCGCGGTCGCATTATGCGTGTGCTCCTCGGATTAGTGGTTGGTGGGTTGATTGGAATGCTTATGGTGTTTGCGTCAGAAACAACGACTCGCCGGCGCAAAGGAGGAGATGCCGATGCGGACGAATTTGTCGGTGCTCTTAACAAAGTCAAAGGTGAGATGTTGGGGCCGGTTCGGAGGTTAAGGAAAACTATTCGTCGATGAGACTGTTATAGCTGCGGCGACAGTTCTTTGCTGAGCATCGTGAACGCCCACTACGCTACTTGAAGTTTATCGAGCTGGGAATGGGCTGCGGCTCTGCCGCAGTTACAGGCATTAACCGACAATTGAAAGAGATGCGATGAGCGGGTCAACACTCGACACTGGTATCAGGCAGGTAAAAAATGTTGGTAGCTTCAAATTTGGCGCCGGTTCGATAGACGAACTTCCCGAATATCTCGATTCGCGTCGCGCCCAGGCCGCGGCCTCCAGACGGGAAACGCCAGTCATCTACTTTGTCGACGAGTTCTTCGCCGACAACACCAGCATCATCGCGCGTCTGGGGCAGAAGCCGGGGGACAGACTTGAGATCGTAACGACGGCAACGGAGCCGAAAACCGAAGGTATTGACCAACGAGTCGCAGCGCTCGTTCATGCAGGCTTTCAAGAGCCCTCCACGCTTGTGGCATTGGGTGGAGGGTGCACGCTCGACACGACAAAAGCGGTCGCGAACCTGCTTACCAACGGGGGATTGGCGGAGCAGTATCAGGGCTGGGATCTGGTGAAGCGCCCGGCGGTGCATAAAGTCGCCATTCCGACGATCTCTGGTACGGGCGCTGAGGCGACACGGACGTGCGTCATGACTAACAGCCGGACCGGGCTCAAGCTTGGGATGAACAGCGACCACACGGTGTTCGACCATGTCATTCTCGATCCAGATCTCACCGCCACCGTCCCGCGGAATCAATACTTTTTCACCGGCATGGACGCATATATCCACTGCATTGAATCTACTTCCGGAAGCTTTCGAAACGCGATTGGCGATGCGTATTCCCGGGAGACAATCAGTCTTTGTCGCCGGGTCTTTCTTGCCGATGACATGATGAGCCCGGAGTCGCGAGAACAGCTGATGGTGGCTTCATACCTTGGGGGTTGCGCTATTGCGACAAGCTATGTCGGCGTGGTTCATCCGCTCTCGGCGGGACTGAGCGTGGTACTTGGATTGCACCATTGCGTAGCGAACTGCATCGTCATGCGCGCGATGGGGGAATTCTATCCGGAGGCGCACGATGAGTTCTTCGCTATGGCGGAGCGTCAACACGTCACGATACCCGAAGGCGTCTGCCGTGGATTGAGCGATGAGCAGTATCATTCGCTGTACAAGGCGACGCTTATCCATGACAAACCGCTTACAAATGCGCTGGGGAGCGGGTACCGAGATGTCCTCACGTTCGATAAGGTCGTGAGACTCTTCGAGAGTATGTAGAGAGAGAATAGAATGCTCATTGCAGCGATCCAGACGAGGCTCGAGTCATATGCCCGGATTTGAAGTCATCGGCCCAGAAGAACAAGCCGAGATTGACGACGTGTTCGCTCACGGCGGTGTTTTGTTCCGTCATGGATTTGAAGCGCTGCGCGGAGGCTGTTACAAAGTGCGCGAGTTCGAAGCAGCATTTGCCGCTGCCATGGGAGCGCCGCACGCACTGGCGGTAACGTCTGGGACTGCGGCGCTGCGGGTCGCGCTAGCCGCGCTTTCGATAGGTCCAGGTGACGAGGTGATTACTCAGAGCTTTACTTTTGTTGCCACCGTCGAAGCAATCATCGAAGCCGGGGCAAGCCCGGTCTGCGCGGAGATAGACGCCACCTTCAACCTCGACCCAGACGATCTTAAACGGCGTATTACGAAACGAACCCGAGCTGTGATCGCTGTTCACATGCTGGGAACACCGGCACGTCTGAAAGAGATCCAAGCGGTGTGTCGGGCCAACAACTTGGTCTTGATTGAAGACGCAGCGTGGGGCTGTGGGGGTAGCCTCGACGGGAAGGCGCTAGGCACATGGGGAAGCATTGGGACGTTCAGCTTCGATTTCGCCAAGACCATGACGACGGGCGAGGGAGGAATGCTCGTGTTCAACAATAGGGACCTCTTCGAACGAGCGTTCGCCTGGCACGATCACGGTCACGAGAATAATCCAAAGGTGCCCCGCTGGGAGGACACGCGCTCGGGTAGCGGGTTCAACTACCGGATGATGGAACTCCAAGGAGCAGTAGGTCTAGCCCAGTTGAGAAAATTGCCTCGTGTCGTTCTCGCTCAGCGGGCCAACCGCGAGCGGCTTTGGACCGCTATCGAAAGCCTGCCGGGAATTACTGCCCGGTCGGTGCCAGAGGGGTCGATGGAAACCGCGGACGCCCTGGTGTTCACCGTACGCGATCGCGAAACTGCTCAGCGCTGCCGCGCCGCCCTTCTCGGGCGGGGCGTTGCCACCAAGATCTTGCCCGAAGCTACGACGTGGCATTTTGCGGGTCTGTGGGACCACATGCCCGAGCTGATAGCAACTCATGGTGATCTTAGCACCGCGTTTCCTCAGTCGCGCGCATTGCTTGAACGCGCGGTGTCGCTGCCGGTAACAGTTAACATGGGCGACGAGTTACCCGAGAAGGTACGGGCGGCACTCTCCGACGCATTATCGGGTACGCCAAGTTCCTTGCTTCAAACGGTGCCTGCATGACCAAAATGCCGACTATTTCGGTGCTCGTCCCTGCGCATAATCAGGAAAAATACATTGGGCGATGCCTTCGATCTCTTTTGTCTCAGACCTATCCTCGCGAAGCCTTCGAGATCGTTGTAATAGACGACAGCAGTCAGGATCGTACTGCTTTCGCCCTCGAACTATTTAAGGAAGACATTACCCTTGTTCGCAATGAAACCAACTTGGGCCTGCCGTCTTCGTTGAACCGCGGTATACTCGCGACAAGCGCACCTTATGTTGTGAGGGTTGATTCCGATGACTACGTCAATGCCGAATTTCTCAACCTCCTTCATCTTTTCCTCTCCAATAACCGCTACATGGATGCCATTGCCTGCGATTACCTGGTCGTAAACGACCGCGAGGAAGTGCTGGAGCGAAAGAATTGCGCTGAAGATCCAATTGCGTGCGGCATCATGTTTCGCACCGAGCAACTCATCGACGTTGGTTTGTACGACGAAAGTTTTCGACTGCATGAGGAACGCGACCTTCGGTTCCGGTTTCTCCAGAAGTACGAGATCCACCGCCTGGAACTGCCGCTCTATCGCTATCGTCGGCACGAGACAAATCTCACCAACAATACCGAGCATATGGCGCACCATATGACTAGATTGATTCAAAAACATGGAAAAGGAGTCCGCTAACCAATGACTTCGCTGAAACTAGGCAACTTTCTGCTTGCCCCCTGGGCTCCGCCATATGTGATAGCGGAGATTGGGGTCAATCATGAGGGGTCCCTCGATCAGGCAAAGCGTCTGATCGAGCAGGCGAAAGCTGGCGGTGCAAATGCCGCAAAATTTCAGAGCTATAAAGCCGACACCTTGGCGTCCAAACACTCGCCGGCCTATTGGGATACGACGAAAGAACCCACCCGGAGTCAGCACCAACTCTTCAAGAAATACGATAAGTTCGGGGCTGAGGAATACGTCGATCTGGCAAACCATTGCCGGCAGGTCGGCATAGACTTCCTGTCAACACCGTTCGACGATGCCGCCGTAGAATTTCTGGATCCGCTCGTACCCTTTTTCAAGATTGCGTCGGCAGATCTTACAAACATTCCATTCTTGCGCACGGTTGCGGCGAAGGGGAAAGCCGTCGTGTTATCCACCGGCGCATCAACCCTCGGAGAAATCGACGTCGCGATCGAGACGCTTACCCATGCGGGTTGTCGGGATGTCGTTTTGCTGCATTGCATCCTTAACTATCCGACGGAGAACGCGAACGCGCATCTCCGTATGATCAGCGGACTCCGTCGCGCGTATCCCGATCGACTGATCGGATACTCTGACCATACCTTGCCCGACGATGGCATGACTTCGTTAGTGACGGCCTATCTCCTGGGTTCAGTAATCTTGGAAAAACACTTCACTCACGACAAGACGTTGCCGGGCAACGACCACTATCACGCCATGGACGTGAATGACCTTGCGCGGTTCGTTGAACTGGCGGAGCGAATTGAGGTGCTGTTGGGGTCCTCGGACTACAAGGCCCCGATCCCGACCGAGGCTATTTCTCGCCTGAATGCACGCCGCAGTATCGTGCTGACAAAAGACCTTCCAGCAGGGCACAGGATCGAGGCAGCCGACCTCACTTGCAAACGTCCCGGCACCGGAGTCAGTCCACTGTACTGGGATGAAGTTCTTAATAAAGAGCTTGTGTGTGCACTGCGCGAGGACGATGTCCTCTCATGGCAGCATTTGCGTTTAGGATAACTGACCAAGTGCGATCGAGGGCGACGCAATGAGATTGTTTCGTGAGCGCCCACATTCTGAACTGTTGCGTTCGCCGACGCTCCGACGGCGTTAGACCCTAGTCGAGCGGAGAATGAAACGCGTCGTCGCCGTTGTCCAGGCGCGTATGGGATCCACCCGCTTCCCCAACAAGATGCTCGCTCAGCTCGGCGGTCGTCCTGTGCTGGAGTGGGTCCTCAGACGCGTTAATAACTCGTGCGGCGTCGATGAAGTCATTCTCGCGACCTCGACCGACAGGAGGAATGACGCGCTGATCCAAGTTGCCGAGGACTGCCACGTGAGAAGCTTCCGCGGCGAGGAGGTCGATGTTTTACAGCGATTTGTGGGCGCGGCTCGTGCAACGGAGGCTGACCTGGTTGTCCGAGTCTGTGCCGATAATCCGTTTGTAGACCCCGGCGAGATCGATCGGCTGATTGCGTTTTTTCTCGGCTGCGGATGTGACTACGCGTTCAATCATCAAGACCGGTTGGGATGCAACTATGCCGACGGCTTTGGCGCGGAGGTGCTGGGTGTTCCCTTGCTCGAGCAAATCGCACGTTCCGCTTCAGCTCCCGCACACCGGGAGCATGTAACACAGTTTTTGTGGGATCATGCCGATGCTTACCGAATCGAAGCGGTGCCCGTGCCTGCGGCTCTCGCCTACCCGAACCTGCGCTTCGACATCGACACGGCTGAGGATCTTGCCAGGCTCAGCGCGCTTGTAACAGCTGGCATAGACGTGTCAACGCCTGCTCGTAGAATTGTCGAGTTGTCGCTTGAGGGCAAATTGTGAAGAAGCCGCCTCGGTACGGGCGATACCAGGATTACGTCATTCGTGATGGACGCCTGATAGGGGAATTCGAAGAGATGTACAGGGACTTCGACGATCCGTGGGAGCAGACGGCTCGTGAGGCGGACGCTCTCGATAAGACAATTGGCGTTGAGCTCCTGAAGAAATACGGCCACCAGAGACCTCTCGAATACGGGTGTGGCCTTGGGCAGTACACCGCGAGGCTCTATGACGAACTAGGCGCCGCAGCGGGATTGGACATCTCAGACACGGCGATAGCCAAAGCAAGACAGCGCTATTCGGGGCCACTTTTTTTTGTGGGCGACATTTTGGATCAACTCCCGATCCGGGCATTTGAGCCCGACTCCATCGTCTTTGCTGAAATCACCTGGTATGTGCTAGAGAGCCTGGCCGCCTTCAAGGAGGTGTCGTGCCAGGCTTTACGCGGCAAGGGGTTTCTGCACACTCTGACAACGTATCCTCCGGGACGCCAGGCTTACGGAGCTGACTACTTTAAGAATCTCGAAGAGATAATGGATTACTGGTCGGATGTCGTGGATATAAAAGAATGGTGTATTGTGTCCAAGAAAGACGGGCTCGGCGTGAGTAAGTCGCTGTTTTACGGACAGATCAAGTGAACCTTAAGCGGCCGCGTGTACTTGTGACAACGGCGTTGGAAGAAAGCTGGCCCGAGCACCTGCCGGTGTTGTTTCTGGGCGAATGGTGTCGGCGCTACGACCGTAAGGTTCGTTGGACGGGGATGGATGCAGAAGTCCTGCCTTACCATTGGGATGATCGCGCCAAGTTGTTTCGAGACTTCGAATATTTACAACAGTTGAACGAGCGCCTCTTGCGCGACCTGGCGACTGAGCTGAATCGGATCCATGGCGAAAATCACAGTTTGCGATATTGGCGTATAGTTCTCGGATTCTGGTTGAATCTTTTTACGGGCATCGTGCTCGACGGATGGGAAACGGTGCGGATGGCTGCGGAAAGTGGATCAGTGGTCCGCTCCCTTGTTCTTGACATCCCTCAGGCTCTGCTGGTTCCAAACGATACCGATGATTTTGCTCGACGCATCCCCGATGATCTGTGGCACCACGGTCTTTATGCGCGCCTCATTAAGGGGTGGACGGATATTCCAGTGGAGCTGGTTTACGTGAATCCTCGCGTCTCTGCGATTCTTGACACCGCGCGGCCCCCGAGAGTCGGCGTGCCAGTGAAGCGCCGCATACTCGAGCAAGCACTTCGGGTGTTAGCCAGGCGTACGCGTCCGGACGAGTATTTTCTCATTTCAACTTATTTGTCCTTTGTCGACGACCTTAGGCTTCAGTGGAATCTTGGTCAGGTTCCGAAGGTGTGGCGCTCCCCTCAGGTCCCGATGGCAAAGTTCGAAATCCGCAAGCGGGAATGGCATCTGAATCCAAGCGATGCCGACAGCACATTCGAACAGGTCATTCGGACTCTCCTTCCAGAGCAACTGCCAACAATCTTCATCGAGGGTTATCGGGAATTAGCAGAGCTCGTGAGGAATCTTCCCTGGCCGCATCGACCGAGAGTTATTTGGACGAGTAACCAACATTTCTCAAACGATCTCTTTAAATCGTGGGCTGCAGACAAAGCGGAATCGGGTTCGCCGATTGTGACAGGCCAGCACGGCGCGGAAGCCACAGGGCTGTTCAATGGTGCATACGCTTATCAAGAGGCCATTGGCAACATGCATTTGACCTGGTCGCGCGATGCCGTCTCGACTCAGAAGGAAAGACCCGTTGGAGTGTTAAAAAATTTGCCACAGCCGACCCGTCCGCACCCGCGCGGTCACCTTTTACTCGTCACCACCGCGATGCCGCGCTATAGTTTCGATCTCAGGTCGACAGTCATAGCAGGACAAATGCTGGCCTACTTCGATGAGCAGTTCAAATTTGTGAGTCTCCTCCCGGATTCGATCCAGCGAGAACTCGTGGTTCGGATTGCCCCAAGTGACTATGGTTGGTCACAGAAACAGAGATGGCAGGATCGGTTTCCGAGCATTCGATTGGATGGGGGGGCGTCGACAATTCGAAACCTGATGGCAAAGGCACGGCTGGCGGTATCTACCTACAACGCTACAACCTACCTGGAATCGTTCTCGATGAACGTTCCCACGGTTATGTATTGGAATCCGGTCTACTGGGAATTGCGCGAGTCAGCCATTCCGTATTTCGCGGAATTGAAGCACGCAGGGATCTTTCATGACTCGCCCGAGGCTGCCGCTCGGCAAGTCACCTCGATCTGGGACGATATCGAAGGGTGGTGGAGCAGCGCGCTGGTCAGAGAGGTGCGACGGTGCTTCAGCGATCGGTATTGTTATCGCCCTCCCAAACTACTTCCTCGCATTGCAGGCGCGCTGCTGGACGCGAAGAATCTCTCCGGCGCGGTCGAGTCTTCATAGAGGGGGGCCACGAGGCCCGCAGTCAGCTATCACCTACGGTGGATTTCGGGCAAGTGAGCAGCAATGATCGCGTGACCGCTGATGCCGGCTCTCCCGCGCCACGTCGCACGGTAGGACGCGTCGGCGCCAGCCTCGGAACTAGCGTTGTCCGGTCCGGCGCATCGTTCCTTGCAGCCGTTCTTTTGGCGCGAGGTCTCGGCCCGCGAACTTACGGCAACCTGACCTTCCTCATGGCGAGCTTTGCGGCCGTTGCGCTCCTCCTCGATTCGGGTAGCTCGATGGGGTTCTTCACGTTGCTGTCGATGCGCCCTCGCGGCAGGCATTTCTTCACCGCCTACGCGAGTTGGACGCTTGGCGTGCAGATGATCGGCACTCTCGTCTTCCTGGCATTGGCTCCTGCCTCTGTGCTCTCGAAAGCGTGGGAAGGACAATCTCGAGGGCTACTCATTCTCGCCTTTGCTGCCGTGTTTCTCTCTACACAAGGCTGGAATTCCGTGATACAGCTGGGTGAGGCGCAGCGGCGAACTTTCTTCGTACAGCTTGTGAGCACTGCCCAGGCGCTCGTGCACCTAGCGTTACTGGCGTTTGCCGCCCTCAGTGGACACCTCACCCTTAACTTGGTGCTGTTGCTCCTGATCGTGGAATTTACGGTTCTGACGGTCCTGACCGCGCCACCTCTCGTGAAGATGTCAATCGCACAAGCGCCGGTAGAGGAATCATGGGGGAATGTCATACGCGGCTTCGTAGACTATTGTCGCCCGGTAGCGGTGTACGGTTACGTGGGATTCCTCTACACCTTTGCTGATCGGTGGCTGCTGCAGCACTTCGGCGGCGCCGCGCAACAGGGACTTTTCGCTTTCGCGCAGCAGTTCGGTGCAATAAGCATCTTGGCGACTGCCGCAATGATGAACGTCTTCTGGAAAGAGATCGCTGAGGCGCGAGCGTTCGGCAACCTCGACAGGCTCCGCGAATTGTACGTGCGGTCGCGACGCGCGCTCTTTTTCACTGCAGCGTGGACCAGCTGCCTACTCATTCCCTGGAGCGCTCAACTCCTCGTGCTTGCCGTTGGATCGCAATATGCCTCAGGCGCGCTGGTTTTGAACTTGATGTTTCTTTATCCGGTGCATCAGTCGCTTGGGCAATTGCAAAGCACGTTCTTGATCGCGACGGGCGAGACGCGGTTGTACGCCACCATCGGACTGGTTGCAATGAGTGCGAGTATCATAGCTGCGTATTTCCTGCTCGCGAGCCCGTCGGCCAATGTTCCGGGACTCGGTCTCGGGGCGGTTGGCCTCGCCGGAAAAATGGTTGGACTTCAGTTGATCCAGGTGCTGTTCATGGGGGTGGTGATTTCAAGAAAGTATCGGTGGCCGTATGACATCGGCCACCAGTTCGGCCTTCTCGCCGGACTTCTTCTGATGTCCTTCGCCGTCCGGTCGCTGATCCAACTCTTAACTCCCAGCCTCGGAACCATAGGTCAGCTTTTTATCGCTGTCGTAGCCTACGCCGTTTGCACGGGCATGACGATCTGGAGATTTCCGGAGCTAGCCGGTTTTAGCCAGAACCTGGTAGCGGGTTTTCTCCATGCTGTCGTAGAGCGCATGCCCACCATTTTCTGACCGAATGTTCTTGGCTTGTTCTGGTGGTTTTCGGCGCACCTTCTTATGTTTCGGCCTCTTAGCGGCGACCTCGACGCGTTAGTTCATTTTCCGCCGCTACAGGATTGGTCCTGAGCACCCTGCCCTTGGAAATGCTCATCCGGAACAACGGAACCTATTTTATGCGCTTACGTCACGAACAAAGTCTTCGGGGGCGAAGCACGGCGATGGTTACGCGTGCTGGTGCCCTTTCTACGCGATCAGTCGATGGTCGGTCTCCGATATTGCGGAAGAATTTTATTCTATAAGCATAGTGAATCCCCTTCGAAACATCGGCGGAATCGGGCTTTTAGCTCTCTCAAGTTGGCCCTCAGAGTTAGGGGGGGCCATAGTACGATGGCGTTGCTATCGGGCCCTCATGCACTCGTCATCAGGCCGCTTCGACATTGCGGCCGGGTGCATCGTGACCGGATTCGGGAGCCTGGCAATTGGTGAGGGCACAAGTTTCATGCGAGATTGCCACTTGTACGCTCATGCTAGTAACGGGCTGACCATCGGGGAAAGGTGCAGTTTTAATCACAACGTGATCGTTGCAGCTTCTGACGGGGGGAATATTGAAATCGGCAATGACGTACTCGTAGGCCCAAACGTCGTGATCCGTGCGGCAAACCATAGATTCAACGAACTTAGCATTCCGATTCGACAACAGGGTCACATACCAGGCCGGATAAAAATTGAATCTGATGTCTGGCTTGCCGCGAATGTAGTTGTAACCGCCGGCGTTCGAGTGGGGCGGGGCTGCGTTGTTGGAGCCGGCAGCGTCGTGACTGCCGACTTGCCCGCCCTCACAGTCTGCGCCGGTGCGCCGGCGCGGGTGATAAAACGGCGATAGCGTTTGCCTCGCGGCCATTCCACCCGGCTCCTTGCACGCTTTTTAGCGAGCATTGGCACCTCAATCCGCTTTAACCACAGAGATCATTCGTGAAAGAAGCCGATATCCGGCCTCAGTCTCTGTTCAACAAGTACCTTTCGCTTGCTCGGGAAGACGCGAGCCGGCTCCTCAAGGCTCAGAATGGATTCGCCGCCGTCGCGTGCCCCGCGTGCGATACCGTAAAGTCCTCGGAGTCGTTCGAGAAGATCGGTTTTCGTTACGCTGTCTGCGCGGATTGTGAGACGCTCTACACATCGCCGCGGCCGTCGGTGGGGCAGCTTGCGGCCTTCTACCGTGATGCTCTCTCGGTCAAGTTCTGGGGCACTGACTTCTTTCGTGAGACCGCAGAAGCGCGTCGTACCTCGATGTTTCGTCCGCGCGCCGAACTTCTTGCTAGCCTTTGCTCTGGCAGGGAAAGGCGCAATGGCCAGTATGTTGACGTGGGCTCAGGATATGGGATCTTACTCGAAGAGGTTCGACAGTTAGACGCGTTCGAAGAGGTAATTGGTTTGGAGCCTGGCCCGGAACTGGCCGAAATTTGCAGAAACCGCGGGTTCCGGGTTCTCGAAAAGAGCGCTGAAGACGTCCAGCCCGGAGATTGCCACGCCGACGCCGCTACCGCGTTCGAGGTTCTCGAGCATGTATTTGAACCACTTTCTTTTTTGCAGGGAGTACGCCGTCTCCTCAACCCTCAGGGGAAGCTCTTACTCACAACTTTGACAGTTACCGGCTTTGATATCCAGACACTGTGGGAGTCCTCAAAGAGCGTCCACCCCCCGCATCACCTGAATCTCATTTCTGTACGGGGGATGGAGATTCTCTTTGAACGGGCTGGCTTCCGGGTAAACGATATCACGACGCCCGGACTGCTTGACGTCGATATCGTCAGCAACGCGGTGCGGGAGAATCCGAGCATCACACCGCCTAGATTTGTCCGAGAGATGCTCAAACCAGAAAATCACAACGCTCGAGACGCATTCCAGCGCTTCCTCAGCGAGAACCGGCTAAGCTCTCACATTCGGGTGATCGCGACGGCGTGATCAAGACCGAGCCGAAGGCAACTTCTCGCCCAACCATAATTTCTGATCGAGCCGGCCATCACGACGTGCTCCGCATCGCTAATGGGGTCATAGCTGCCGAAGTGTTGCCGACAATGGGCGCCAAGATCTGGTCCCTTACTCATCTGGCCTCGCAGATTCAGTGGATCTGGCACCGGCCCGGGGTTATCCCGTCCGCCGTCGCCTCGGATGCGGTTTACGATGAGGTCTGGCCTGGAGGATGGGAGGAAATCTTTCCAAACGACGCGCCCGGGAATCTTGGAGACAGCCGACTTACCGATCACGGCGAATGGTGGCGACGAGCATGGCGCGTCGTGAGTCAGACGCAGACTTCGAAGCACGCGACAATCGCACTCGCCATGGAAGGAGAGACGGTCACGGCGAGTTACGAGAAGTGGATCCGTCTCGAACGGGGGTCCAACGAGTTAGTGATAAGCTATAGGATCCGGAATGTCGGCCGCTCTCCAATTGTCAGCCTGTTCAAGCAACACCTGCCGATCGTAATCAATCCCGAACGCAGGCTTGAGCTTCCTGGGGGCAATCTGGTGCCCGTCGACCCCGACCGCGAAACAATTCTCGGCCCAGGGCCTCATGCATGGCCGCTCATCACCGGTTTGGACGGCAGGCCAGTCGATATGCGGAAAATTCCCACCCCCGCTGCCAACTCTCACGAATTCGTGTATGTCACCAACATGCCGGTAGGGTGGTGTGGCGTGCGCAACGTTGGATCGAACCGAGCGATTCGCCTTTGTTACTCGCTCGATGCATTTCCCTTTACTTGGCTATTCATGACGTACGGGGGATGGCGCGGGCTATATACTGTAGTTCTCGAGCCCTGCACGAACATGCCAAAAGACCTGGCAGAAGCTCACCGGCAAAGGCAATCTCTCGTGCTCGTCGCCGGACAATCCTTTGAATGCTCCGTCCGCGCCGTTCTAACCTAATCAGGACAGTCCGATGAAGGTCGTCGCCGTCATACCTGTCAGAATGGGTGCGTCCAGGTTTCCGGGCAAGCCTCTAGCTCCCATCCTTGGACGTCCGATGCTCGAGCACGTCTTTCGCCGCACTCGAATGTGCGCGACGCTCGACGACGTGTTGGTGGCGACATGCGACCAAGAAATTGTGGACGCGTGCGCGACCTTTGGGGCGACTGCGGTGATAACGTCTGACAAGCATGTCAGAGCGAGCGACCGAGTGGCCGAGGTCGCCAGTCGACTCGACGCCGATGTCATCGTGATGGTGCAGGGGGATGAGCCGATGGTATTTCCAGAGATGATCGATCTCGCCTTGCGCCCCCTTGTCGATGACCCGCGAGTCGTATGCTCGAATCTAGCGGCTCCGATCACCACAGTTCGGGAGTTTGAGGATGTCAACACGATCAAAGTAGTGATGGCCTCCAATGGTGATGCACTCTATTTTTCAAGACAGCCCATTCCGTCGCGAGCTAAAGTGGTGTTTTCGAAGGTCGGAGCTCTGAAACAAGTTTGCGTTATTCCGTTCCGCCGTCGATTCTTGCTCGAATACACTGAACTCTCACCAACCCCCCTCGAATCGATTGAATCCGTCGATATGCTCCGAGCAATGGAGCACGGTTTTCCCATTCGGCTCGTTCTCACAGATATGGTGACCCATTCCGTGGATACCATCCACGACATTCGGACAGTGGAGCGGCTAATGCGTGGCGATCCGTTAATCATGTCTTATTCCGCTGCGGACGCTGGATGAGGCCACGCATACTCATATCGGCGCCGTACGCCATGCCGGTCATTCAGCGGTACCGGTTTGAGCTCGAACGCGCCGGGTGCGAGATTGTTGTTGCAAGCGTCCGAGAACGGCTCGAGGAGGCTCAACTCCTCGAGCTAGTCCCCACCATCGACGGCATCATTTGCGGGGATGATCGGATTACAGAGCGCGTACTTGCGGCCGCTTCGCGCTTGAAAGTGATTTCAAAGTGGGGCACTGGAATCGATTCTATTGACGTCGACGCGGCGGCGAAACGTGGCATACCAGTGCGCAATACGCCCAATGCTTTCAGCGAGCCCGTCGCCGACACAGTGCTTGGATATCTGCTCCTTCATGCGCGTAAGGCAATACAGATGGACACGGCAATTCGAAAGGGCGAGTGGATTAAGCCGCAGCTGGTCGCAGTTCGCGAGTTGACACTTGGGGTGATAGGTGTCGGGAATTGCGGTAAAGCCGTTGTTCGGCGTGCAATCGGATTCGGCGCCCGGATCCTCGGAAACGACGTCGTCGAAATGCCCGAAGGGTTTCTTGAGAGCGTTCCGATCGAAATGACATCCTTTGAGGACCTCTTGCGTCGCTCTGATGTGGTGTCGGTCCATACTACTCTCAACCCTACCAGCGCGCATCTGTTGAACGAAGCCGCGTTTTCCCTTTTGAAGAGCGGCGCGTTTGTAATAAACACAGCTCGTGGTCCCATTATCGACCAGAGCGCCTTGATTCGCGCACTCGAGTCCGGGAAGATCTCTGGCGCAGCGCTCGATGTTTTTGAAGACGAGCCACTACCGCTTGACAGTCCGTTACGCCGCTTCCCCAATTGTTGGATGGCGCCGCACAACGCAAACAGCAGCCCCGAGGCAGTCGAGCGCGTTCACCGTAACACCATTGCGCAGTTGCTGGAAGTCCTTGGCGGGCACTTTCCCAATCTTATCCGAGCCTGATGTCCGAAACCTCCGTAATAATTCGCACTTTCAACGAGAGCAAGCACCTGCCTAGACTGTTCGCTGCTTTGCGGGGCCAAACGTACACGGATTTCGAAATTATCGTTGTAGATTCGGGTTCGCTCGATAACACTCGCGAGATTGCCGCAGCCGAAGCGGACCATGTGATTCGGATCCGCCAGGATGATTTTACGTTTGGATATTCACTCAACACCGGGATTGCGCGTGCATGCGGCCGTTACGTTGTGATGATCTCCGCGCACGCGGCACCGGTGGATGGCGGTTGGCTCGAGCGGCTTATCGAGCCCTTGCGCTCCGAGAAGACTGCAATGGCTTACGGACGCCAAATCGGTGATTCCGAATCAAAACTTGGCGAGTTTGTCGATTTTCTGCGCACCTTCGGAGTCGAGCGGCGAGTCCTTCAGGCTCCCCGCTTCTTTGCGAACAATGCGAACTCTGCCATTCGGCGAGACCTCTGGAGTCAGCATCGATTTGACGAGGCCCTGTCTGGATTAGAGGACATTGAATGGGCCAAGCATTTCATGGAAGCAGGCTATTACGTGGTTTATCAGCCGGATGCGTGCGTATATCACTCGCATGCGGAAAGCTGGCCACAGCTTCGAAGACGATATCATCGCGAGGCCCTCGCCGCGAAATGGATCGGACTTCGTGGTCGCTCAAGCCTGGTGGCTGACGCGGGGCGCGAAATGCGTTATTTGGCTGGAGACATTCGGTGGGCTTTTCGTGAACGCCGTCTCGCCGGACGATTGGGTGAGATTCTGAGGTTCCGCTACGAAAAGCTGTTGGGGACGGTCGCCGGGACTCTCGATGAATCCTCCCTGGCGGATCCATCGAAGCGCCACCACCTGCTTTTCAACGATCAGTACAACGCCGTTGTCATTTCTGGGCCTGGCCGGGCCGAGCTCCGCGAGGTCGAGATGCCGCATCTAAAACCCGGCGATGTTTTGATACGCGTGGAGTGCGAGGGAGTGTGTGCAACGGACATTGAAGTGTTTCGAGGCACCCTCGGGTATTACAGGTCAGGCCTCGCAAAGTATCCGATTGTCCCGGGCCACGAGTCGGCGGGACGAATAGTAGCGGTCGGAACTCGAGTGCACGACATCCGGATCGGTACCCCTGTGGTAGTCGAATGTATTCAGGGATGTGGACACTGTTCAGCATGCCTGAGTGGGTTCGAGATTGGCTGCGCCGAGAGGACCGAGGTTGGAGTAATCGGGCGGGATGGGGGCTACGCAGAATTCATGGTGACTCCACGTCGCTTCGTTCACGTTGTACCGGAGGACGTTCCCCTCAGCAAGGCCTGTTTATGTGAGCCGCTGGCCGTCGTACTCAAAGCTTTGCGGCGGTTGGAATCGACGGTTGCCGCTTCGCCGAATCCATCACGAGTCGGGGTGATCGGAGCCGGAAGCATTGGGCATCTGGCAGCCCGCGTGCTGGCGTTGAGGGGAAGACAGGTAACCGTCTTCGATCGCGACCCTGGCCGTCTGAAATATTTCGAGGGGTCCAACATTTGTACGGAAGCGGGTTTGTCACGGCTTGATCGCTTCCAGGTACTTGTTGAGGCTACTGGTGATCCCGATGCATTGACGACTCTAGTCCAAGAGTCGGCGGCAGGGGCGACGCTTTTGCTTCTGGGTCTGCCGTACGCCAGGCGAGAATTCAGTTTCGAAACAATTGTCGGTTACGACAAAACCGTTGTGGGATCCGTCGGGAGTTCTGGCAGAGATTTCGATGAGGCCATACGCCTTCTTCCGTCCCTAGATTTATCCTGGTTCTTCAAGAGTCTATATCCGCTGGAGGATTTCATGAATGCGTGGGCGGCAGCCAGCGGCCGGACTGCGCTCAAGACGATATTACGTATGCGCTCCTCGTCAGATCCTGGCGCACTGACCGATGAGAGCGCAAGCACATGATTTAGACTCCGCCGCCTGACTTTTGAACAGCAAAGGCAACGGCTTTGAGGCATTTGGCGCTTTTTTGGATCTGACCACGATTGATAATGGACGAGGTTTGGACGACCGAACACTAGTCTTGTGGGACTCGGAAGCCCAGCCTGGAGACGGGGCCTGGCTCCTTTACCGCTGGTCCGGCTATGAGGAACATGGGTCGGTCCGCTCTTTGCTTCGCTACGTGGAAACGCGTGGCGAGAGACTCCGCGAAAAGTACCTATCCTGGATCCACGAACTGGGCGAGACTCGAATAAAGGGCAAGCGAGTCATCGATCACCTTGCCATCGAACCTGGGCTCAGTTACTGGTGGATGACGCTTTTTGTCGAACAGAGTCCCTGGAAGTCTCCTTCGATTACGGATGTCATTCGGCTGTTCGCTCTAGAAGAAATTGTGGCCGACGAATTGCCGCGGAGGCTGCGTCTCGTCAGTCAAAACCGGCAGTTGCACCGTGTGCTAGGAGCGCTCTGCAAGAATTTGGGTCTGGACTATGAGTGGGAAAGACCACCGAAAATCGTTTCGCGTGAGCCGATACTCCGCCGCCTTTACAAGTCATTGCCGCACCGTATACGAGCCCTAATCACCCTCGTTCGCTACGTTCGCCTACGTTGGCCGTTACGAAGAGCTGAGGCCTCGGGCTGGTTTGCGGGTGATGGCTCGTTGTTTCTCTGCTCCTATTTCCTCCATATCGACCCCCGGTCCTGCGATAGCGGCGGTTTTCATTCGCACCAATGGGAAGCGCTCCCTGGCCTCCTGAGGGACAGCGGAATACAAACCAACTGGATTCACCACTACTTGCAAAGTGCCGTTGCGCCGGATCCAGATGCTGCCTTGCGTCTCATACGGTTCTTCAATGAATGTAGCGAGGGAGAGAGCTTCCATACGTTTCTCGATGCGCATCTGTCGTGGCGAATCGTCTTACGTGTTTTGAAAGGGTGGGCGAGGCTCAACACGATCACCTTTCCGCGCCGTGAATTCGAGCGCGCATTCCGGCCCCGAAACTCTGACATTTTCCTCTGGCCAATCATTGAAGATGAGTGGTACGCGTCGATGCGTGGTTCGGTCGCCGTTGGCAACCTTATGTGGCTCGAGTTATTTGACGTAGCTCTGAGAAAGATTCCGCACCAAGAAAGAGGTCTTTATCTATGCGAGAATCAGTCATGGGAGCGTGCATTGGTTCACGCGTGGCGTAAGTACAAGCACGGTGAGTTAATTGCCGTAGTGCATTCGACTGTAAGATTTTGGGACTTGCGTTATTTCACCGACCGCCGGACCCTTCGACTGCTCGAGCCGCTGTCGATGCCACTCGCTGACCGGGTCGCCCTGAATGGCCCGGCGGCGGTTGAGGCATATCGAAATACGGGCTACACCGAAGACTTGATCGTCGAGTGCGAGGCTCTGCGTTACGGCTACCTCGCTGACAGCTTGAATTTGCGCGCGCCAACGAAAACGACACAAAACCCAACGAGAGTCTTGATCCTGGGAGACTTCGACAAGTCAGACACGATCAGGATGCTGAAGTTACTTGAGCGAGCCGTTCCGAAGCTTACGGCGCGTATGACGTACACCCTAAAGCCGCATCCGAACTATTCGCCCGAATCGGCGGACTATAAAGCACTTGAGCTTCGCATCGTCCTGGATCCCTTACCCAAGATCATGCAGGACTTTGATATAGCGTATGCTGGCAATACAACCTCAGCGGCAGTCGATGCATATCTGGCCGGTCTGCCTGTGGTGGTGATGCTAGGCGAAACTGGCCTGAACTACAGTCCCTTGCGCGGCAAAAAAGGGGTCCACTTTGTCGGCACTCCGGGAGAGCTGGCTAAGGCCCTTCAGGAAACGCGAGAAACTGATGCCCATAACGCTCCGCGCAACGAGTTCTTTTTTCTTGATCCAAAATTGCCCCGGTGGAAGTCACTTCTTTTTGCAGACATCGATGACTAGCCCTGCGTGGCCCAGGGGTTCGGACGCCGGCATGCTGGCAATTGGCCTGCGCGCCGCTAGCCTTGGCTCCAGGGACAAACTCGTTACATCGCTGGTTTTTCTGTATTGGCTGGTATATGAGAATGTCATTTTTTTCTACGCACAGGATTATGGCGGAACACCCCTCTTCCTGTTCACTAATGGGATTAAGCTCTTTCTGCCTTTCTTACTGCTCGTCCTGACCGGGCTGCCCTCCTCCCGAATGTTCCGGGAATGGCCAGTCGGCGTTTACCTTGTGTTTTTTGTCGCATTCCTGCTATGGGGGGCGGTGCCCACCCTAGTCTCCGGGGATCCGCTCGCGTGGTTCAAGCTGCTCCCTCGATTTGTTTTTTTTCTTAGTTTGGTTGCGTTCTTCTCTAAACGCCCGTCCGCATTTCTGCTGTTTGCCAAGTGCGTGATAGTGTACGTGATATCTGCGTTGGTGCAGTACGTTTTGGTGTATTTGACCGGGGCTTACGACAATAGGTTGGCCACCGCCAACGGGTTCATGGCAGGCCCGCACGGACTCCTCGGTAACCTGACCTCGATGATGTGGTTTCCGGGTTTCCCAATCCCGATTCTCCGACTTTGTGGTTTCTGGAATGAACCAAGTCATGCCTCTGCGAGTGCCTTCGCCGCTTTTTTTCTAGCTCGTTACGTCGGTGTCATAACGGGCAGCGGATTCTGGAAAAAAACATCGTACGCTGCGTTTCTCGCCGGAATTTTGGCTCTTAGTAACGCCGGATATTTTGCACTTGGATCGGCCCTACTTGTTGGGGCGCTTTTTGGCGGGGGAAGACTCACCGCCAACCGCGCGTTCCGGCTTTCGTTTATCGTACCCATTGCGGGCGGCCTGTTATGGATCGTGATCTTTGGTCGAAGCTATGTATCCGCCAATCTGGCGGGTAATGTCTGGGCACGCGCGATCACTGGCGTTCGAGACCTTGATCTTCAGGCGTCGGACCCTTCAGGTGGTCGGATAGATGTGATGCACATGACGGTGGATAAGGCGGAAGAGACATTCATAGGCGTGGGGCTTCAGGAAGTCGGTTCGGATGGAATCACCGGCTCCGGGGCCGCCCCGTTATTGTGGCTCCTCTTGACCGGATTTCCAGGCCTCCTACTGATTCTTTGTCGTGAAGCAACCCTTGTTCACTCTGGCGTGTCTTTACTGCGACGAGCACCGGTTACGATGCCGTTGGTGCAGGCGCTCACTGTGGTCATGGCCCAACATCTCTCTTATGGAAGTTGGATGAATCCCAATTATTTCATCCACGCGGCGATGGTCTTGGTTTGCTGTCGACGCGTTGCCCGAGAGCCCGTACCGTCGGGCGAATTGCGAAATGAACGCTCGGTCGATCGATTGGACGAAGCTTTTTCGATCAGCTAGCGTTCAAGCTCTTCTGCCCCAACAAGGTGCGGCAGTCCGAGCGTAGACGTATTCGGTGCCCAATGACCTCGATCGCGGTTTTCTCTTATCCGGAAAGATTGCCTGATGCCAAGATTTTCGGTCGTTGTTCCCACTTACAACCGGACCGAGGCGTTGCGCAGAGCGATCGGCTCGGTACTCCGTCAGACATATCATGATTTTGAAATCATTGTTGTTGACGATGGGTCGACGGATGACACCAAGTCAGTAGTGCAGGGATTTGCCGATGCGCGGATTAGATACTGGTGGCTGCCTAATTCAGGTGGGCCGGCGACCCCACGTAACGCAGGCATCGATGCGGCAAAGTCCGACTGGATAAGTTTCTTGGATTCGGACGATCTCTGGTATCCCAAGAAATTAGAGATGGTGAATCGAGCGCTTAGCGAAAACCCAGATGTCGACGCCGTGAGCAACGACGAAATCGTACATTTCGCCGGGTCTGGGAAGAAGCGGCCAATCACATACGGACCGGTTAGCGCCCAATTCTATCGTGAAATGCTGGTCACCGGTAACCGCTGTTCGACGTCCGCTATGACGGTAAGAAAGGGATTCCTAGATGCTCACGGTTTGCGGTTCAACACGTCCTCAAGCTACGTAATCGTTGAGGACTATGACATGTGGCTGCGGATGGCCCTTCACGGAGCGAACTTCTTGTTTCTTAACATGCCTCTCGGCGAATATGTGGTCGAGGAAGGAAATATCTCCAGGGATGTCGTTCGGCACAGGAGAAACCTACTGAGTTTACTCCACGATCATGTGTTCGAGATTCAGAGTTTCGAAGCCGACCGCCGCTCACTGTGGCTGAAGGTTGAGGCTCGGGTCTCGAGCGAGGACGCATTCGCGGACCTTCGGGCGCGTAGATTGTTGGGGTTTTTGAACCACTCAATGCGTGCATTTTCCGCGTCACCGACAACTGCATTGACTTGTTTCTGGTCAAGACTTCGCGGCATTCAATCGGCTGTAGAGACGTCTATGTCAGACCCGCTTAGGTTACTTCGGTCTCCGAGAAAGTGAAAATGTACGCTACGAGGGAGTCACTCCCTGTGGCTTGGGATAGGATTAGCTTGTAGCTGGCTAAACGCATCGCTTAGGGCAGTAACGCGGTACAACTGAAAAAAAAGGGCACATTATCTCATCACGGTGAGGCCGGCGGCGATCAAAATCTAAGGCCGACGTCGTCGCCAGACCTAGCGCATGTCGCTGTTCCCGACGTCGGGTTGGTGTTGGTGCCCCTCGCTTGGACTTCCCCATTGTCGCTTCGCGCAAGCGCTTGCATTACGGATACGTAGCCTAATTACCCGCCATCGAAGTTTGCAGAATAAGAATTTGGCCTCATTTCGCGACCGTCTGTTAGTCGGAACCTCCGCCGTGTGGAAGGCGGCAAACGCCATCGGACGAACAGTGGAACTCACGTCCGACCATCACCTGCGTGTGTTGCTTTACCATGACATTGCGCCGCGAGACCGTGGCCACTTTGCAGCCCAAATGCACTACCTCGCGCAGTCCTGGCGCTTCGTATCTCCTGTCCAGTTTGCTGCCATGATCGCAGGAGAGGAGCGGATTCGAGGCAAGAACCTACTGTTGACATTCGATGACGGCTTTGCCTCGAACCGTGTCGTCGCGGAAACCGTCCTCAATCCAATGGGCATCCGCGCCTTGTTTTTCGTGGTGTCGGATTTTGTTCAGCTGACCGACCACGTTGAAGCGCGAAGGTTTATCGCGCGCCATATCCATCCCGGTACGTGCGTCGATGGGGTGGCCGCCCACCTATACAACATGGGCTGGTCGGACCTTGAAGCCTTACTCGAGCAGGGGCACAGCATCGGCGGACACACGCGAACTCACGCGCGCCTGTCCGACGTTCGTGACGAAGGCGATCTCGAGCTCGAGGTGGCAGGGAGCGCTGACACACTCGCGGATCGCCTAGGAATACGCGTAGACCACTTCGCTTTTACCTTCGGTAATCTGGCCAGTTTCAGTAAACCCGCGATGGATACGGCGATGCGACGATTTCGCTTCGTTTACTCGGGATTGCGCGGTGACAATGTTAGCGCCGTGTCGCCGTACGCCATTCGTCGCGATTCAGTGACAGCCCAAGTCCCGGAGGCGGTATTGGAGGCTTTCGTCGAAGGGGCCGCCGATTTGCTTTATGCGGCGTCTCGCGCTCGACTGGCGAATTGGGCTAGAAAGGCAAATGAAGCTTCTCGTTAACCCTCTTTGCTGGTACATGGCGTTTCAAGCGATCGGTCTAACGGCCCGGCTGAAACACGAGTCAGACCGTACGCGGGCCCGATCGATACTCAAGGTATTGTTGCTTATCACGCTCCTCTTTGCTGCAATCTCGACGCCTGGAGCCGGGAGAGCTCTGGAGGCCTCCCTCTCGGCCCCGGAATCAGCTAAGAGTGCATTCGCGCCTGCCTTCATTTTTGTTTTGGGGGGTGGCTACCGACCGGGTACAATCCCCGCCGAGGACATCTTGGTCGAGGACAGTGAGAGACGGGTCCTGCATGCGGTAGCAGCGTGGCGGCGCAACCCGGGTGCTCACCTCGTCTTTGCGGGAGCCTCATATCTAGCTGGCGAGCTTCGTGAACCGGACAGGCTCGTGAAACTGATGGCAGAGACTGCGCATAATTTGGGAGTGCCGTCGGGCGCTTTGTTGCTCGAACCACACTCTCGAAACACGCGGGAACACCCTATTGAGGCACTGAAGCTGCCGCAGGTGAATCCTGGTAGTCCGATTAGCGTGGTGACCTCGGCTTGGCATATGCGCCGAGCCCTTGGTGAGTTCTGCCGCTATTTTCAACACGTGCGGCCCGACGGTGCTGAAGAGGCTCCCACGCGAATCGGCTGGCGGGACTTTATTCCGGATGCCGGTGCGCTCGACTTTAATACGACTCTCTTACGGGAATGGATAGGGATAGTCTGGTACGCCAATTGGAGCGCTCCGAGTAAGTGCTAAAATCCTGATCAGCCGACTGCAATGCTGACCCACGCTCCTTTGCCAAGCTGGGCAAACCTGTGCCAAGCGCTCGTTTCCCAACCGCACTCTGACGGCGACCTCGTGGCGCCCTGGCATCGACCAGGGCAAGTCGCGGGCTGGCTCTCTCGCTCCACTTGGTCGCTTGCGTTGATCGCCCTTTGGCGAAAGAGGGGTGTGCCGCGGCCTCAGGTCACAGTCTGGATTCCCGATTTCTTCTGCAATAGCTCCTTGGTGGCTATGCGACAGACTGGCGTGAAGCTCGTATTCTATCCGCTCACCGAGACACTGGAGCCGGATATCACCAGGTGTCGGGAATTGCTTGAGTCCAACGCGATGGATCTCTTCGTATTGGTGCATTACTTCGGTCGCCCGACGCCCTGCGCTCCTGCACGCGATTTGTGTGCTCGGCACGGTGCATGGCTGATCGAGGACGCGGCTCACGTGCTACGTGCGGCACCTGGCATTGGGAATTACGGGGATTTTGTGCTGTATAGTCCTCACAAACATCTCGCAATTCCGGACGGAGCGGTCTTGGTAGTTTCAACCAGTGGTCCCAGCCGTTTTGAGGCGGAGTCTGATACATCCTTTGGATCTCCATCGAGTTGGCCCGAGCAGCTTCGCGAATTGGAGCGGGAGCTTGGCCGTCGGCGAACGCCACGACAACTCACGACAACGATCTGGCTCGGAAAAAGGTTGTTGCAAAAGCTCGGCGTGGGTGCCTTGCGTCGTTCGAACCCACCGTTTGTGGAACCCTTGGCCCCAGAGATGAATGGTTCGATGGAACTTGCTTCGCCACGGCAAAGTCGTTTGGCGAAACGGATGTTGGGCGGCCTGGTTCCCAAGCTCAACCTTGTCGCGCGCAAACGGCAGCGCCACCAGTTGCTTTGGGATTCACTACTGCTAGATGGACCAAGTGCGTGGGTCGGGGACATTTCGCCGGGCGAGCGAGCGACAGCACGACGCTGGACGCCTTATCTCGCCGGTTATGAGGGGAGTGTCCCCGCAGCCGCGGGAGTCTACAGCGAATGGCAGCGTCGCGGGCTACCGGTTTCAACTTGGCCGGATCTCCCCCCTGAAGTGATAGCCCGTCGGGAGCAGCACGAGAGGGCGTGGCACTTTCGCCACAGCCGACTATACCTGCCGGTTCACCAAACAATGAAGATTCGATCGTCGCTTATTCTCCGTTCTGGCCGTGACCCGCGCAATTGTGAAGATCGGCGCGTGAGGGCAGAGTGGGATGGCGCAAGTAGAGTCCAATGGCAGCAGTGGTTCGCGCGTAGCGAACGTTCCAATCTGTTGCAAAGCTGGGCGTACGGTGAGGCGAAGGCAGAGACATCGAATTGGCGCGTCACGCGCGGGGTTTTTTTTCGCCACGATGAAGAACTCGCGCTCGTGCAAGTTTTGCGAAGAAGAGTGGGCGGCATCGTAATGACGCGTATTAATCGGGGCCCGCTACTCCTCAAGCCGCTACTCGATTATGAGGAGCGCGCAATCTGGCGTGAGCTGGCGCGGTTCGGAAAGCTCCATCGTGGCTCGGTACTGAGTGCCGCCCCGGAGTTAATGCTGTCGGGCGCATCACTGTTCTTGATGGACGAATTGGGATTTCGGCAATTCTCGCCGCTCTCTTGGGAGTCAGTTTGGGTCGATCTGGACGTGGCGCTCAATGTCCTGCGGGCACGAATCGAAGGCAAGTGGCGTAACATGTTATCCGCGTCCGAGAAGACAGGAATGAGCTTGGAGGTGTCCGCGGACGACGAGTCATTTGAATGGTTGATCGCCCATTATCAGGGCTTAATGCAAGAAAAGGGGTTCACAGGACCGTCGCCGGAGCTTCTTGCGTCCTTGCGTCAAAATCTGAGGGATAGCGATCAACTGATCGTCTTGCGCGCAGTCCACGGGGGCGAAGCTGTAGCGGCCATCGCTTTGGCCCTCCACGGAACCAGCGCAACCTATCTGCTCGGCTGGAATGGGACGGCAGGGAGAAAGCTAAAAGCCAATCAATATCTTTTGTGGCAGGCGATTATCCATCTCCAGCGCTCGGGTCTGCGTTGGCTGGATCTTGGCGGCATTAGCGAGGAACAGACTCCGGGGATCGCGGACTTCAAGCTTGGCCTCGGGGGCGAGCGATATGAATTGATCGGGGAGTATTGGAGATGGTGATCACGGATCAAAGCGTTAGGCAGGTGGCCGTTGCAACCAAGTCTAACCGAGGTGCGGCCTGATTCTTGTCACCGGAGGTACGGGCTTCGTAGGTCGCGCGTTGGTACACGAACTTGTGACCGCTGGCAATCTGGTCCGAATTCTATCGCGGAACGCGTACACGCCTAGCCACTCGTTGGTGTCTGTTGTGCGCGGTGACCTGACATCCTTCGCCGATTTAAGAAGGGCGGTTTACGGATGCAGTGAGATCTTTCACTGCGCGGCGGAAAAGGTTGATGGAAGTCGGATGTCCGAGGTGAATGTGAAGGCAACCGCGCTCCTTTATAATCTCGCGGTAGACTCCTCTGCCAGGTTTTTCTGCCAATTGAGCAGTGTGGGAGCAATCGGTCGAACAGACAGCCACATTGTAGACGAGTCTACTTCGTGCAACCCCATGAACCGCTATGAGCAAACCAAACTGGAGGCAGAAGAAATTCTTTCGAAGGGCCTTCAACGAGGGAATATCGTAATTCTTCGTCCGACGAACATCTTTGGTCGGGAGACCTTGGCCCAATGGTCTAATAAAACAATGTTGGGCAGTGCGCGGCGTTTGCTCACGGGAAACGAGCGTGCTCATCTTGTTTACGTCAAAGATGTTGCCGCCGCCGCCGTCTACCTGTGGCGCCAGTCGCCCGATGCGAGGGTGAACGTGTATATAGTTTCTTCCGACGAGGAAGCGGGGAATACCAATCGGGAGGTGCAGGCATGGCTCGCATCGCGAATCCCAGGATTCCCCAACGCCCATCGAGTTTCCGCTCCCATCCTTGTTCCCTATTGGATGCGCCGTGTGAGCGGCAAGACGGTAAATCGCGGAAACATCGTTTATAGCTCTCGAAAACTTAGAAATGCCGGTTTTCGGTTTCCTTTTGGGCTCGAAGCAGGCTTGGCAGATGCGACAGGGTTGTTTACAACCTTCGCGGACGACCGCTCACCGGAGTCTGGCTCGCTCGGTTGTTCGCAAGGGTGACGGTCCAGCATCGATTCCTGTTGAACTTTGCTGCCTCCTATTCCGGGGGCGGATTTAAGCGACTATTTGAATTCGCAAAGTGGTTCGACGCAAACGGCGGTGCGTGGTTCATTATTAACGCCAGGTGCGCGGCATTGAGGGACGAGTTCCGCAATAACATATTCTGGATTGCGGGCGAGTCGCGATTTCAGCGGTTCTTTAGGGATTGCCAGTACCTCCCTGCGATAGAACGCGAGGTTGGCATTCCACTCTTGTACTATTCTTACGGGATACCTATCTATCGGCCAGTGGGCAGGACAAACTGGTTTCACCTCAGCAATGTTCTGCCCCTCGCGTCGGGCGAAGTACCGCTTACATTGCCCGATCGACTCAAGCTCCTAGAGCTTGGGCGGCGAATCAAACGAAACGCATACAACGCTGACATTATTTCCGCTGAATCAGCCTATTCTTTGAGCCTGATTGACGACGCTCATCGCGGGAAGCTCGTGCTGTCGAGCAACGGCAGCGACGACGAGTTGGCCTACTTGCAGGACCGACGGTCGCAGCCTAGAGAAAATATCGCGACAGTTGTGGGGACTTATGGATACAAGGCACTCGAGGACTCATATCGAGTGTTCGAAATGTTACGTCAAGCCAACGAGGGATTGAGCCTGGTGATAATCGGCAACGACGAATACGTTCCCAAGCAACTCCGACGAAGAGCCGAGATTGTGCTTAAAGGCGTACTCAGGCGACGTGACGTCCTGAAGACGCTCAGCACCTCGCGGTACTACATTTCCACGACGCGAATCGAAAACTCGTCCAACGCTGCTTCGGAAGGCGTAGTGTTCGCGCAAGAATCGTTCGTCTCGGACATCGCACCTCACCGCGAACTTTTAGCGGGCACACCGTTTCGTCTGGTGAAGATTCCTGGCGTGGCGCGACCTTTGTTGCACGTCGTCGGGGCTGATATGTCTGCCGCGAATCTGAGGTCGTGGCAGGAGGTCATTTCCGATATGATCAGCAGGGTGCCGACGCCCGGTTGAAAGAAACGGCCGGATTGCAGCCGTTCTCTCCTTCAAGTTGGTTGAATAGGCTGTGGCGCCCACGTTAGATTTGCATGCTGACGCGGTGAATCGGGAATCTTTCAGGTGCGAATGGACGAGAAATACGCCTCTCTGCAAGGCAAACGTCTCTTGATCTCCGGTGGTACCGGCACCTTCGGTAACGCCGTGCTCAGGCATTCATTGATGCTCGGTCTCAGCGAAATCATTGTGTTCAGTCGTGACGAGAAAAAGCAAGACGAAATGCGTCGCTTCTACGCGAGCCCAAGAATCAAATGGGTGATAGGCGATGTTCGCGACTATGGCGCTCTCGCCGACGCAATGGCGGAAGTCGACTTCGTGTTCCACGCCGCCGCTTTGAAGCAAGTCCCATCTTGTGAATTTTATCCGATGGAGGCGGTACGCACGAACGTGCTGGGGACGGAGAACGTCTGTAACGCTGCCACCGCAAGCGGCGTTAAGCGCATGATTCTGCTCAGCACTGATAAAGCGGCGTATCCGATCAACGCGATGGGAATGTCCAAGGCACTCGCGGAAAAGATCGTCGCTGCAAAATCGCGAGTCGCCGGTGACCGCGGAACCGTGCTTTGTTGCACACGTTACGGCAACGTGATGGCGTCGAGGGGTTCCGTCATTCCGCTTTTCATCGAGCAGCTGCGCGCGGGGAGACCTCTCACGCTTACGGATCCACGAATGACACGATTTATGATGTCCATCGACGACGCCGTGAACCTAGTTCTTTACGCGTTCGAGAATGCCGAACCCGGCGATTTGTTTGTTCGAAAGGCGCAGGCTGCCACGATGGAAACGCTTGCCGAGTCTATTCAACGCGTATTTGACCGATCAGTGGGCACGAGTGTCATCGGTACCCGTCACGGGGAAAAGCTCTATGAGACGCTCCTTACCCGCGAAGAAATGGCGCATGCGACCGACATGGGCGACTACTTCCGAGTGCCGGCTGATTCGCGCGATTTGAATTACACGCGCTTTTACACGCAAGGGGAGCGGGAGCTATCGCAGACTGAGGACTACCATTCCCATAATGCGAGCAGATTAGACGTCGACTCATTGACGAAGTTGCTCGGAACGCTCGAAGAGGTCCGCGAGGCGCTGCGAGCGCGTGCGGCGTGAGTTGTGTCCTGGTTACGGGCTCTCAGGGCTTCATCGGCAAGCGGGTTGCAGATCTTCTGAAAAGCGAGGGACACGAACTCTTTACCTACGACATCGACGACCCCCCCAAAGTGCTCGTGGATCGCGTAGCAAAGGCGAATTTCATCTTCCATTTTGCCGGAGTGAACCGGCCAACCGACTTGGGGGAATTCGAGAGGGTCAACGTCAAACTCACCGAGCAATTGTGCGCCCTCGCGGGTCGCGCCGAAACAAATCCGGTCGTAGTCCTTGCGTCATCGACACAGGCGCTTCTTGACAATCCCTACGGAATCAGTAAGCGGCAGGCAGAACAAGTTCTGGAGCGGCTCGCGAAGGTTGGCGGGCGAGTTGTGATTTTTCGTCTGCCAAACGTCTTCGGCCCCGGCTGTCGGCCAAACTACAATTCGGTCGTCGCGACCTTCGCCTACAACGCAGCGCAAGGGAATCCCCTCCAAGTTCACGATCCGGTGCGCGAGTTGACGCTAGTATATGTGCACGACGTGACTCAAGCGATGCTCGCGCTGATCCCAGCGCCGCCGTCTAAAGGCCAGGTCGAGTATCGAGAAGTCTCGCCGGTCAGCCGCGCGACGCTTCGGGAACTCGCGACGACATTCGCTGCCTTCCGCCAATCGCGCTTGGATGCTACCGCTCCCACTGTGGCGACCGCTTTTGAGCGGAAGCTGTATGCCACGTATCTATCGCACCTGAATCCGGACGCTTTGAGCTACAATCTGACCGCGAAAAGCGATACTCGCGGTGTGTTGGCCGAGTTCCTCAAGAGCGAAACGTCAGGACAGCTATTCGTTTCTCGTACACGCCCTGGAGCGGTCCGCGGAAATCACTACCACCGCACGAAAACGGAGAAGTTTTTCGTCGTTGAGGGAGAGGGTCTGATAAGAATTCGGCGCGTCGACGAAAAGGGCAAAGGCTTTCAATATCGCGTCAGCGGTACGGATTTGCGTGTCGTGGATATTCCTCCGGATCACACTCACTCGATCGAGAACGTCGGATCAGCAGAACTGGTCGTCCTGTTCTGGGCGAGCGAGATTTTCGATTCCAATGCGCCGGACACTATGCCGCTTACGGTTTAGATGAAGACGTTGCGTGTGATGACTGTCATCGGGACACGTCCGGAGATCATCCGGCTATCGAGGATTATTCCCCTTCTCGACGATTATGTGAGCCACACGTTGGTTCACACTGGGCAGAACTACGACCACGGGCTCAACCAAATTTTCTTCGACGATCTGCAGTTGCGGAAGCCGGATCATTTTCTCGATGCTGCTGCAGAGACTCCGGCAAAAACCTGCGGGAACGTGATTGCCCGCACTGACGAGGTCATCGCGGCAGTGCGCCCAAACGCGATGCTGGTGTTGGGGGACACGAACAGCTGCCTCGCCGCCTATGCGGCAAAGCGCCGCCGGGTGCCGGTCTTCCACATGGAGGCGGGGAATCGGTGTTTCGATGACCGGGTTCCAGAGGAAATCAACCGACGTCTCGTAGATCACATCAGCGACATGAACCTCTGTTATTCGGCAATCGCGCGTGAGTACCTGCTTCGCGAGGGCTTGCCCGCCGACCGCATTGTGAAGACGGGAAGTCCAATGCGGGAGGTTCTAGAGTTCTACGCCCCTCGGATCTCGGCGAGCGATGTGCTCGCGCGCTTCGGACTCAAGCCTCGCGCTTATTACGTTGTGAGCGTTCATCGGGAGGAGAACGTGGACCGGCCCCGGCAGTTCGACCGCTTCGTTGAGCTCCTGGAGTGGCTCGCCGAGACGAGCGGGAAGCCCATTATCGTTTCAACCCATCCGCGTACGCGTAAGCGGATCGAGGCGGAAAAGATCAAACTTTCGGATGTTGTGCGCCTTGAGCAACCTCTGGCCTACACGGACTACATAAAGCTGCAGACGGAGAGCGCTGCCGTCCTCTCCGACAGCGGCACGATCACCGAGGAGTCCAGCATCCTGAATTTCCCCGCACTGAATCTTCGCGAAGCACACGAGCGGCCCGAAGGAATGGAGGAGGGAAGCGTTATGCTGGTCGGTATGCGGAAGGAAGCTGTTGAGCGCGCGCTACGCGTCCTTGAGAAGCAGGGACGGGGAGAGTCGCGGACTCTACGCGCGGTCAACGACTACGAGAGCGCAAACGTCTCGGAGAAAGTCCTTCGGCTCATTTTGAGCTACACGGATTATGTTGAGCGATCCGTATGGCGCAGCAATCCTGACCAACATTGATCGACAGAGCAAAAAGGCTGCTGATATGTACCCAATGGTTCGACCCTGAGCCGACCCCGAAAGGCTTCTCCTTCGCCGCAGCCCTTCATCAGCGCGGGTTCGAAGTGGACGTGCTGACGGGCTTCCCTAACTATCCTGAGGGTCGCGTTTATCCCGGCTACCGCTTGCGCCCTTATGAGCGCGAATCCTTCGGCGGAGTGAACGTGCATCGCGTCTGGCTGTACCCGAGCCATGACCGTTCGGCAGTTCGGCGCGGGATCAACTACTTGTCGTTCGCGGCGAGTGTCGTCGTCGCTGGCCTGACGAAGGTACCCCGCCCTAACCTCGTGTACGCCTACCACCCACCGCCGACTGTCGGCTGGGCCGGCGCGCTACTCGCGAGTAGGTTCCGAGCACCACTGGTTATCGACGTCCAGGATCTTTGGCCGGAAACGGTTGCCAGTTCAGGGATGATGCGAAGTGGATTCGCGATGCGCGCACTTGAGGTCGGTTGCCTCTGGGAATACAGACGTGCGGATCGGGTCGTTGCTCTCTCCAGCGGGATGGCGGACCTGCTCGAAGCGCGCGGAGTTCCCCGGAAGCGTCTGAGAGTGATCCGAAACTGGGCAGACGAGCGGCGCCTTTCGTCCTCCTGGGAGACGGCCGTGCGCGAACGGGCCAGGACAACAATCGGTAACGGATTTTCGGTACTGTTCGCCGGCCAGATGGGACAAGCCCAGAGTCTGGGCAACGCGTTGGAATCGGCTGCGCTCACCCCCGAGATTCGCTGGGTATTTATGGGTGGAGGAACGGACCGGGCGCGGCTTGAGAGAATGGCGGGCGAGCGCGCTCTCGCCAATGTTTCGTTTGTCGACCGTGTTCCCTTGAGCGAGGTCGGCGCGTGGCTCGAAGCAGCCGGGGCGCTGCTGGTACATCTTAGCGACGATCCGCTTTACGCAGCGTCGATTCCGTCAAAGACGCAGGCTTACCTGCTTGCTGGTCGTCCTGTACTGATGGCAGCGGCGGGCGACGCCGCGGCGCTCGTCGCTGACGCAAACGCTGGCGTAACTTGCGCGCCGGGCAGACCGGAAAGGCTCGCCGCTGCCGCGCGGCGACTGGCGGAGATGACGCCCGTGGAACGCGACAGACTGGGGGCCAATGGACACGCCTACTATAAGCGAGAGCTGGCATTTTCGGTCGGAGTTGATGCCTTTGCGCAATTGTTCCATGAGACGATTGCGCATTGATGACACACGGTGCTCGGCTGCATCTCGGTCATGATGCTGCTGGGGGAGCTGGCGCAGCAGTGAAGCGGCTCGTCGATACTCTGCTCATTATTTTGTCTGCACCGATCTGGATGCCGCTCCTTGCGGTCGTGGCGCTCATCGTTCGCTTGCAGCTTGGCAGTCCGATATTCTTTACACAGCGCCGCCCAGGACTGTACGGCCGACCGTTCACGTTGGTCAAATTTCGGACAATGACAGACGCTCGCGACTCGACAGGACTTCAGAAGGATGACAGCGAGCGTCTCACCCGCGTTGGTCGCCTGCTGCGAGCGACCAGTCTCGACGAGCTTCCCGAGATCTGGAACGTTCTACGCGGCGATATGAGCCTGGTCGGGCCGCGGCCG
>JALYZH010000355.1 GCA_030948945.1 Gemmatimonadota bacterium
GCTCGCCGAGCCCCCGTCCCGTACCCGCCGCCGCACGCGGCAGGAGGCCCGGACGCCCTGACGGCTCGTCGCCGACGAGTGTGCAATTTCGATCATCGAAAGTGTCTAATTTCAATCATCATTGACACTTCAGGCCTGAGGCGACGGAGGGCAGTTCGCGCGGTACTCAGCGCGGCTGCCGTATTGCAACTCTCGTTGCTTTCGGGTCTCCCGCTGCGAGATCAATCAGCCGGCGAGCGGCAGGCTTTCTTGACACTTGCCACGCTGTTCTTGCTCACAGTGGGAGGCAGCGTCGCACTGCGCTGTCGCCCGACGGCGGCCACCACCGCCCTCGGTATCGCAGCGGCCTACAGCGTGTACGGGATCGGGCGAGTCGCTTGGTCGATGCGTGAGGTGATAGGCACACCTGGCGCATCGGCCGGTGCCTCAGCCGAAGCACTGAGTTATGCTCTGCCGCTCACCATGTTCGCGACTTCGGTGCTGGGGTTTGCGCTGGCGTGGCCGCTCCGTCAATCTGATGAAGCCCGTCTGAGCAACCGGGAATAGAGCAACGCAATCGACTCGAACGATCCGGTACCATCGGTTGGGGGACAGACGCCCTAAGCACTACCGACATTAGCGACTTCTTAGAATCAGGTTTCGGATTGGCCCTCGGTTCTCCGTCGTCGATGCATGCCGATAATTATCAGGGATCGGTGTCGACCTCTATCGACTCCTCGGCAACATCGAGCTGGCGGCTCGATTTGAATGGCCCCAATGTGGACCATGGCTGGATAGAAGGTGGCGAGCCTCGGATCGTTGTGTGGCGCGAGCGAACGAAGCCCAATCGCCCGATGGAGGAACCTGTGAAGTCTGTGGACCAGGCCGTCGCAAAGGAGCGGGGTTTGCCGGCCGCTCGCGTTTGGCGCTGGATCGTCTGGTATTTCTCTACTACGATCGGGATGAGTGTCGCATTCATGGTGTTGCGCTTCGCCGCCGTTCGGTTTCTCGGCCTCGAGCGTCTTGTTGCCGGCGCGCTAGCTTTTTCGTTGGTGGCCGGAGTGTTCGGATTCCGCGTGGGCCGTTACCAGGAGCGGGAGACCGTTGGTGAGTCTGTTCGACTGGGAGCGCTCATGGCACTCGTTGGCGGGCTCAGCGGATTCTTTGTCACCTTGTTCAACACGCCTTGAGAGAGTGGTCGAACATACCCCGAGAGTCGGTGATCTTATTCGCGCCACACCTCAGATGTGTAGGCCATACGTTTCCGGAGTGCATCCATGAGCCGCCCTACTTTGCTGACTGCAGCTGTACTTGTACTCGCTGCAATGCTCGCGGGGCCAGTCGCCGGTCAGGAGATAGTACGCCCCGACACAGGGGATAGTGTCGTTGCGCTCGCATCCGGGTTGGTCGGTACGCCCGATGGCTCCCGAGGCCTACTCTTCGAGTTCAGGCCGTTCGTCCCCCTGAGCGACACTGCGTCTTTACGACGAATCGCCAAAGCACTGTTCAGTCTGAGGCGAAGCACGATCGATTCAATGGGAGTGCCCTATGTCGCCCTTCGAGCGACGGATCGGCCGCCGATGCAGAACAATTCGAAGGTGTTCTTTCAGGCCTACGGCTTCGTGCTCGAGCGACGTGGTGATGCGCAGTGGTACTTCCTGCATGAAACGGAGCGAGTGTCGGATCCGTGATGCAGACTCAAGAACAACAAACGCTCACCACTCCTAGCCGGCGCTCTTGCGCGCGACCCGCGGGCGTATTGTCGGGGTCCCTCAGAGCGTCTCAAGTCGCGCGGCGGAAGCGAGTCTATGGGTGTTATCCATTCGTCCCCGCCAAGTCCAACTCGAACGCTCTGACCATGCTTGAGAATTTCAAGCGGAAGCTCAGACTTCTACCGCGAGTCACGCCTGTCATTCTCGGCCTGATCGGTGCCTGCGGGCGAGGCCGGGCCGACCGAACGGTCAATACGATGCTTACCGAAGCGCGCGGACTAGTCGAGGGCGACGTGGTCAACTACCGTGGGGTCGAAGTTGGACGCGTCAAACGGGTCGCGCTCACGGAGGCCGGTGTGCAGATCACGCTCCTCATTACCCGCGCTGATACTCCGCTCCGGAGCGCCGATCGAATCGCGGTAGTGCGTTACGGGGCTTTCGGTGCGACCCAGTTGGACATCGTGCCTGGACCACCCACCGCGGCGTTGGCCGCGAACGGAGCGACGCTAGCAGCAGCCCCGCCGGACACGCTGTCATTGAAGCGGGAGGATCAGCTGGCCGCGATCGTTCGCGCCGCCTTTGAGAATCTGATCGATAGCTCGCGCAAGAATCCCGTAGCGGCGGCGGCCAAGCCGTCGCCTCCGAGGACACGTCCATGACGTCTGATAGGCCGTGGCCGCCGACAGCCCATTGACCATTGATATTCTCGCCGAGCCGCGCGGAGCGGAGTATCACGCGCTGCTTCAATTCCTCGGCCCTCGCAGCGCCACTTTTGCGCTGGTCTGGAGCGACCAGCTCACTTTCGCGGCGAGCGCCGACGACATGCGCATCAGGCTCGGCCCGTTCGAGCGCAGGACCGAACGCGTGAGCGAGTGGCCCGGCACGCAGCTGTTCGGTAGCCTGGTCACGATGCGGCATTATGCAAGCAGCGCCGGAGCTCTCCGCGTCCTCGAAACCGCCGAAGGGCTCTACAGCTGGCAGGCGCCAGCGTTACCGGAGGATCTGAGCTTCAGTGCTCCGGATGGACGGACCATCTTTGCATCGATCGCGCATGAGCGAGATGCGTGGTTCGAAGGGGATGTAATATCGATGGCGTCACTCCGAGCCGCGCTGACCGGTCTCGAATTGCGCGAAGCACATGTGCCGAATTCGCCCGCTCCGCAGATCCGGGACAATGCACGTGACCGATAACGCTCTCAACCTCGGTCGCGGCCGCTCCCTCGTGCTCGGCGGCCTGGTCGTGGCAGTCCTGGGTGCGACCGGCTTCGTGATCACGGCGCTCATAGCGGGTGCGCCGGTTGGGCTTTCTGCCTATGGGCGGCTGACTGTTGTCGTTTTACTCGCTGTCCTCGTGTTTCGGGGCCGCTCTTGGGCCCGCTGGCTGCTCGGAGTGCTTGCGCTCTTCGGTTCGGCGGCGGGACTTGTTGGCGCTGGTGCTGCGTGGCCTGTCATGTGGCTAGGTCTCGCGTACGGGGCGCTCGGCGTGACGTATTTGGGCGGGTATCTCGTTGCCGTCGTCCCCAAAGATGCGCGAGCGTTTCTCGCCGCCCAAGCGGCGACGCCACACGTCGTCCCGCAGCAGTCGGACGTGCGAGGTGATTGAACACGAGCAAGGAATCTGGGCGCAAGAAGGCGTGCGCGAACATGCCGGGACTGGCGCCGCCGCACCGTCCAAGCTCGCGTCGTTGCTGCCATCGGCGGTGTGGATTCCGGTGTGGATTCAAGCCTTCAACACCCGATATTCTGAATGGGGATTCCGGGCAGATCGCGCCGTCCGCCCTATGAAAAGCGGTATAATGCCGTGTTCCGGAATCTCTGATGCCAGGCTGGAAAGCGTGTGGGCCCGAAAGGGTCTCGCGGGTTCGAATCCCGCCCCATCCGTTAGTAACGTTAAGCCCCGTCGGGGCTTGCGTCCCGCGCGCGCTTTCGTGTGTCTAGCGCCCGCGATGGATGGTGCCCATTCGCGGTGCCTCTTGCTCTGCGGTCGCGACCGTTCCGGGCGCCACGTGGGCGGTGCCTGCCCCCTGTAAGACCTCGCGCTGCGCTGCCTCGTCGGCCCGGAGATACACCTTCAGCAACGTGGCCGATGACTTCCACCCCCCGAGATCTTGAAGGTCTCTGAGAGGCGCTCGCCGGTAGCGATTGGCGAAGGCCCGTCTGAGGCTGTGCCACCCAAACCGCTCGTTCTCTGGCAGCCGTGCCTTTTTCGCGAGCCGCTGCCACAGCCGTTGGGTGGCGTCGCGAGACATTGGCTTGTGGCCGTCATGAGTGCCCGGAAAAATCCAGGCCTCGCCGATGGCCGGAGTGCGTGCGCGCTCTCGCTTTAGTACCGCGACCGCCGCCGGATGGAGCGGGTTTCGGTGTTCATACCCGATCTTATCCACCTCGCCACGCCACAGGATCGTCCCGGCCTCCAAGTCCACGTCGCTCCAGCGGAGCTGCCGAATGGAGGCAGAACGATGCCCCGTCTGCCATGCCAAAATCACGAAGCACTCTATCCGTGGATTGATCTCGATCGCCGCTGACCGCACCAGGTCATACTGTTCGTCGGCCAACAGGGCGCGTTTTGGGCTCTCCTCTTTTGGGATCGGAAGGCCCTTCAGCGGATTACGCTCGAGCAGGAAAGTACGGCGGCCATCACCGGCCAGAGTCGCCCAGTTGAGCACCGCGTTCAGCAATTTCAAATCGTGCTCTAAGATCTGGTCACCGACCACCCGTTCCTTCGCATTCGGGGGTCGCAGCTTTCCAGAACGCCGTGCCCGGATGTAGGCATCCCATTCACGGCGTGACAGCGTTTCCGGCCGGCGATCCCGACCGAAGAAGCGCAGGAAGAGTTCAAAGGTGCGGCGATCGTACTTCTGCACCCCAAGACTCTTCGTCGGCGTGACCTCTCGTTCGTAGATGTCAATCAGCCCGGCGAGCGTGAGCTCGTTCGGTCGGCGCTCTCCTTCGCGCCGAAACTGCGCCGCGATTTCGTCGGCCTTCAGCTTCGCCTGGTCGCGATCGGTGAGGTTCAGGGGGTGGCGGTGGCGATGCCCTGCCTCGTCGCGATAGTCGATCCAAATGGCGACTTTCCGACCTTCACCCGAGCGCTCGTAAACACGCACTCGGTTTTCGCCCCTCGCTCCCGCTCGATACGACCAGCTCCTTCCGTTAGCCTTCCGACGCGGCTGCCGATCCTTCTGCCGTGGTGTCGATCCCATGCTCACGCTCCTATGTGCGCTTGGGCATCGGCGCCGATCCGCCGGCAAGCGAACAATTGAACGGTCACCTGGGGTGAAGGCAAGCGGCGTGAGCGGCGGCGGGGCCTCAACGGCGGGCGCAGTGGCCCGCGCGAGCTCGTCCGGAAAAAGGGGAAGCTGTGTGGGGGCGGTGGGGCGGGCGGGCATGGGCGCGGGGCAAGGTTCGGGAGATTGGTACTGCTGTGTGCCTCTTCTCCAAGTACCTCGCCGATCGCACTTCCGTTCTACGGTCCCCTTGAGCGCCCGCCAGGGCGCGAATGGGGAATCTCAGGAGCAGATATCTGGTGCCGCGCGCACCGCGCAGGCACCGATATCGCTCCTCTTGCTTGCACAACGTAGCAGCTGCCAGCGAATCGATAGCTACCATCGGTCACGGCAGACACGCGACGCCACAGGCGATTTGATCGGCCGTTTCAAGACCGTGCAGACG
>JALYZH010000366.1 GCA_030948945.1 Gemmatimonadota bacterium
GGTTCTCAAAGTGAATCCCCGTGAAGTTGATCGAGCGGTCCGGCATTGTAAGCCTCCTATGTAGGTACGTCGCTGCTACGTCGCTGCTACGTCGCTGCTACGTCGCTGCTAAGTCGCCGTTACGTCGCCGGCTCAACTCATCCAGTTGACGCCAGCTTCCCTGTTCCACTTCGTCGTCATCTTCTTCGCCTGCGTCCAGAATTCGATCGAGCCTCGTCCGGTTATGTCGCCGACGCCGAATTTGGAGTCGTTCCATCCGCCGAATGAGAACGGCTCGCGCGGCACCGGAACCCCGACATTCACTCCAACCATTCCTGCGCTGGCGTGTTCCATCACATAGCGCGCGGTGCCGCCGCTCTCAGTGAACACGGACGCGGCGTTTCCATATGGCGAGGCGTTCTCCACCTTTAGGGCCTCGTCGACGTCTTTCGCCCGAATGATCACGAGCACGGGTCCGAAGACCTCATCCTGCGCTATGCGCATGTCGGGCGTGACGTGATCGATAATCGTCGGGCCAATGAAATAGCCTTTCTCTTTTCCCTTCACGACTGCGCGGCGGCCGTCCACCAGCACCTTGGCGCCAGCCGCTTCCGCCTCGCCGATGTATTTCTCTATCCGTTCCCTGGCGGCGACGGATATCACCGGACCGATGTCCTTTCCCGGAACGATTTTCTTCGCGTGCTCGACCATCCGTTCGATGATGTGGTCCGTCTTCGAAACGGCGATCATCACCGATGCGGCCATGCACCGCTGTCCAGCGCAGCCCGACATCGAGGCGACAACATTGCTCGACGTCATCTCCTTGTCGGCGTCGGGCATGACGATGAGGTGGTTCTTCGCGCCGCCGAGCGCCAGACAGCGCTTGAGAGTGGCGGTGGAACGACGATACACGACTTTCGCGATCTTGGTTGAGCCGACGAAGCTGATCGCCGCTATTCCCGGATGATCGCAGATGGCTTCGACCGCTTCCTTTCCGCCGTTGACGATCTGCAGGACTCCCTCGGGTAATCCTGCTTGCCTGAGAAGCCCTGCAATTCTCCCGGCGCTCAACGGCACCAGCTCCGACGGCTTCAAAATGAGACAGTTGCCGAGCGCGATCGCGTTTGGGATCGACCAGTTCGGCACCATGTTGGGAAAGTTGAATGGCGTGATCGCTGCGACCACGCCGAGTGGATATCTCTCGATGCGACACTCTACTCCCCGGCTCACTTCCAGAACTTCACCCGGTGCGATTTGCGGAAGAGAGCATGCGAACTCGCACAGTTCCGCCGATTTGAGAACCTCGGCGCGCGATTCGCTGGCGACCTTGCCATTTTCTTCGGTGATCAGCGCGGCCAGCTCGTCGATGTTCTTCTCGAGGAGCGTCTTATATCTATAGAAGACCTGAACACGCTCCTTGATCGGAGTCGCGGACCAGGCGGGGAAAGCCTTTGCTGCGCTGGCGACCGCGGCATCGACGTCGTCCTGGGTCGAAAGCGGGACGCGGGAGATGACGCTGCCATCGCTCGGGTTGAAGACCTCGATGAACGGCCGGTCAGTGCCGACGAAAGAACCGCCGACGTAGTTCTGAGCTTCAGGGTACTTCATGCTTCCTCCTGGAATCGGAGGCGCGTGGTAGCGCGACGGAAATCCCTCAACCGGCGGACGAGGGATTAAGAGCTCTGCGGATGATTATTCGAAGATGCGCGAGCGCGAGGCGGCTCGCAAGCTCTAGTCACGAGACGACTTACGACGGCCTTGAGCGCTGCTGGAGCGGCGAACGCCAGGTCACGGTTTTACCTGACTCTGCGGTAACATTCCAGCTCTTCCTTGCATGCGATCACGGCACGAAGCATGATGCTCCTAACGGAATGCGATACCTCGAACTGCAAACCGGAAAGTGGATGACAGATCCCGCGACACCAGCTCAGCAGACGCCTGAAGTCCTGCCCCATGTCGACCTGGGCATGTCGATCACGATCGCTACGATGATTACTGTTGTATCGGCGATTCTGGTCGCGGGCGCGACCTACGAGGTGATCAGAGGCACGCTGTCGTCAGGCATGACGCGGCTACTCGCGGTGGTTTCCCTGCTCTCGCTCGTGACAATGTTTTATGGACTGATCGAGCTCGCACTCGCCGTGATTGCGACGACCGCCGAGCGGAGAAGACAAGCGAGAGAGGTGTCTGAGCGGCGACAGGGCTCCCGGGCGAGAAAGCCGACCCCGCACTAGAGACAGCGGACGACTCGCGGCGACTGACCGCGAATCAGTGCGAAGTCGCCAAGCTTTTGGCCGGCGTCGATAAGAGTCACAGTGAGCTTCATCGTTTCGCCGTCCGTCCATCCGTCGTACCGTGCGGGATGACGATCTGGAACTTCGCCCTGCATGATCGGGCCACCGTGTCCTCTCGTGTGCGTTCCGATTGCGGTAAAAGTTCCGTCGGTGTTCGCGGCGATTTTCTGATCGATGGTCCCGCTCGCGCAATCGTACTCAAGAGCTCCGCCAGTAGTGGAGACAGTCAGGCCGATGTGTTCACCGCCCCATTCGCTCGGCGCGATAGGACCAGCCAGATCCTTCGAGCACGGACCCGCAGCGGTGATCAACCACGCGATGAGGAAAAAAAAGATCCCATTAGACTGAGCCAGATGGGATCTTGAACCGGTCACGGATCGGACCTACCAGCGATAGTGCGCGAACGCCTTGTTCGCTTCAGCCATCCTGTGGGTGTCTTCCTTCTTCTTGACCGCGTTGCCTTCGCCCTTGCTTGCGGCGATCACTTCGGCGGCCAGCTTCTCGGACATCGACTTCTCATTGCGGCCGCGGGAGAAGGTGATCAGCCAGCGCATCGCGAGCGCGGTCCGGCGATCCGGACGAACTTCAACTGGCACCTGGTAGGTCGCACCGCCGACGCGGCGGCTCTTCACTT
>JALYZH010000407.1 GCA_030948945.1 Gemmatimonadota bacterium
CCGCTCACTCGATTCCCTCCACGCGCTGCAGGAAGGGGGCGCCGACATAATCGAGCTCGGAGTTCCTTTCTCCGATCCAATCGCCGACGGTCCAATCATTCAGGCAAGCTCCCAACGGGCGCTCGAGAATGGGATGACTTATGACGGTGTGCTCGACCTCGTGGAGCGGGCGAGTCTGGAGGTACCGCTTGTTCTTTTCAGCTACCTGAATCCGGTGCTCGCGGCTGGCGGTCGAGCACTCACGCGCGCAGCTGAAGCCGGCGCGAGCGGGATCCTGGTTACCGACATTCCAGTCGGTGCGGACCCTGAGCGAGAGGAATGGCTCGGCAACAGTCCGCTCGCATTCATCAGACTGGTAGCGCCCACCACGCCACGCGATCGAATGGCCGAAATTGCGCGTCACGGGAGCGGCTTCGTTTATCTTATCAGTCGTCTCGGAGTTACCGGTTTGCAGGAGAATACCGCGGCCTCTCTTCCGGAAACGATCGAGCGATTGCGGTCTGCGACTGTCTTGCCGATATGCGTTGGCTTTGGGATATCGACCCCGGCGCAAGCGCGAACGGTGGGGACCCTGGCGGACGGCGTAGTCGTGGGGAGTGCTATCGTGAAGGCGGCTGAAAAAGGTCCGGAGGCAGTACTGGCTCTCACGCGAAGCCTGAGGGAGGCGCTCGATGGGTAGCGACCGTGCGAACAAGGACGATGTGGTGACGCTCAAGGCGATGCGCTTTCACGCGCGCATCGGTGTTCTTCCGCACGAAGCAGAGATCGCCCAATCCATAGAGGTCGACGCCTCTCTCTGGGTGAGGCGCACCGGTGTGGACGTATCCGCGAAGGACATCGTCGACTATCGGCGGGTTTATGACCTCGTCGCCGAGGTCGTCACCCACGGACATACCAATTTTCTCGAGGAGGTTGGCGAGCGTATCGCCGACCGCGCGCTGCAGCTTCCTCTCGTCAACCGCGTGCGTATTGCGGTGCGGAAACCGAACGTCGCGCTCCCCGGTCCGCTCGCCTACGCAGAGGTCGCGCTCGAGAGAGAGCGTGCGTGAAGGATGTCGCCTACATCGCGCTCGGCTCCAACCTCGGTCAGCGTGAGGTATTTTTGGCGCAGGCGCGAGGCGCGATCGCCGCACTAGCGGCCACGCGAGTTCTCGGTCAGACCGAAGTCGAAGAGACCGCTCCCATCGGGCCGATCGAGCAGGGACCATTTCTCAACCAGATGATTGCCATCGAAACTGAGCTGTCGCCCAGCGAGCTGCTCACTGAGCTGCAGCGGATAGAAGCCGAGGCTGGCCGTGTGCGCGACGTCCGCTGGGGGCCGCGCACGCTCGATCTCGACATCGTCCTGTTCGAGCGTCAGGCAGTGCGCCAGAAGGGACTGACCGTTCCGCATCCAGAATTGACCAAACGCAATTTCTGGCTCAACGAGCTGGCCACGCTGAGGAGCTCGCGCAGTGAATAGCACGGCAAAGGAGCAGAAGCCCGTAACGGTCCGCGACTTCGCGGAGCGCAAGCACAAGCACGAAAAGATCGTCGTCATGACCGCTTATGACGCGTTGTTCGGACGTCTCGTGGACGAATCCGGCGTCGATGCCATTCTCGTCGGCGATTCTGTTGGAACGGCGGTGATGGGCCATTCCTCGACCTTGCCGGTGACGCTCGACCACATGATCTACCACGCCTCCGCAGTGCGTCGAGGCGCCAAGCGCGCGCTCGTCATCATCGACATGCCATTTCTATCGTACCAGGCGAGCATCGAAAGCGCGGTGCTCAACTGCGGGCGCGCAATTCAGGAGACCGGAGTGTCGGCCGTGAAGGTGGAGGGCGGAAGTCCGGAAATGCTGGACACGGTCCATGCGCTCGTGCGAACCGGAATTCCGGTGATGGCCCACATTGGCTTCACTCCGCAATCGGTCAACACCATTGGAGGGGCGCGCGTCCAGGGGCGCGAGGAGGAGGGCGCCAAGCGATTGATTGGAGAGGCAAAGGGCCTGGAAGAGGCAGGCGCGTTTGCCATCGTCCTCGAGCTGGTTCCGGCCGCGGTTTCTGCGCGGATCACAGCAGCCGTTGGAATTCCGACCATTGGCATCGGCGCCGGCGCGCAATGTGACGGCCAGGTGCTGGTGCTCCCGGATGTTCTCGGCTTGAACGACACCTTCCAGCCGAAGTTTCTCAAAAGATACGCAGAGATGGCGGAGGAAGTGCGCTCGGCGATTGGAAGCTGGGCCCGCGACGTTAGAAGCGGGACTTATCCGGACGCCGACCACAGTTTCTAGCATGAAGTCGGTCGGAACGATTGCCGAGATGCGACATGTGATCGCGGGGAGACGAGCGAAAGGGCAGAGCATTGCCCTGGTGCCGACCATGGGCGCGCTCCATGATGGCCATCTCACTCTCGTCGACGAAGCGAATCGCGTGGCGGATGTGGTCGTGATGAGCATCTTCGTCAACCCGCTTCAGTTCGGTCCGAGCGAAGACTTTGCCCGCTACCCCCGCACGCTGGAAGATGACGCAAAAATGGCGGAGGCCGCGGGAGTTGATTTTCTGTTCACACCGACGAACGAAGAAATCTATCCGGAGAACGTTCCGGTGATTCGCGTTCATCCGGGAAGCATCGGGAAGGAATGGGAAGGAGCCGTGCGCCCACACCACTTCGAGGGCGTTCTCACTGTCGTCGCCAAGCTGTTCAACATCGTGATGCCCGACGTGGCCGTCTTCGGACAAAAGGATCTGCAACAGGCGGCCGTCATCAAGGCGATGGTCCGCGACCTGAACTTTGCCGTGGGAATACTCGTCGCACCAACCGTGAGGGACCCGGATGGGCTCGCAATGTCCAGCCGTAACCGATACCTCTCTGCCAAGGACCGTGAGCTCGCGCTGATCCTTTCCAGGGCGCTGTTCGGGATGCGCGATGCGTTCGCCAAGGGAGAGCGGCGGGCGAGCGCTCTCGAAGCGATTGGATGGCGCATGCTCGAGCGAGTAGTGGGACTAACACCACGCTACATGGCGGCAGTAAATGCGGACACCTTTCAGCGCGTCAACATGGTGCGCCACGGCGATGCGGCAGTCGGCGCGATCCGTGTTGGCGAGACCAAGTTGATCGACAACATCATCTTCTGATGCTTCAGACAAAAGCCTCGGGACTGCCAGTATGGGCACAGGTAAGCGAACGAAGATTCGCTCACATCCAGCGCGTCACTTCGCTCCTGAAAGCCTGGGGAGCCGCCATGCGTCTGGGTGCGGACGAAGCGAATGCGTGGATCGACGCGGGCACGTGGCACGACGCGCTGCGCGACGCGCCCATCGCTGAGCTGCGCGAGATGACCGGTGACCGGACGTCACCCGACGGGCTCATTCACGGGCCGGCTGTCGCGATAAAGCTCGAGGCCGAAGGAGAGCGCCGAAAAGACGTCATCGATGCGATCCGCTACCACACTGTCGGATCGGCGAATTGGGGGCGCACTGGTCGAGCACTATACATGGCTGATTATCTCGAGCCCGGGAGGAAATTCCTCGCCGAGGATCGTGGTTTTCTCGCGAGTCAGGTGCCGCACAACTTCGACGGCGTGTTTCGACAGGTTGTCCGCTTTCGACTGGAGTGGTCGGTGCGCGAGGGCAACCACATCTTCCCCGAGACCGTCGAGCTCTGGAATAGCTTGAGGTGACGCGCACCGGGCGTCGCTACGGGAGAATCCTTCTCGCCATCCTCGTTCTTGGCGGCCTCGGATGGTTCGCCGTCCGATCGCTTGGCAATCGGGGTGGAATGCCCTACGTGCCCGATAATGCGAGAGCCCCCGACGGAGTCAGAATCAAAGTTGAAGTCTTCAATGGAACCAGGATGAAAGGCCTCGCCCGTCGTGCAACCCAGTTTCTGCGCGACCGCGGCTTTGACGTTGTCGGGTCCGGCACCAACACCGAGCAGAGGGCAACGACGGTCGTGTACGATCGATCAGGTCACCCTGACTGGGCTGGACGCGTGGGACGCGCGATGAGCGCACCCGTCGTCACACAGCGCGATAGCTCACGCTACCTGGACGTTACCGTCATCCTCGGCGCCAATTGGCGTCCGCCGTCTCTGCCGTTCCGCCCGTAACTGTCCACAGGCTGCCGCGATGTCCATCCCGCGGCTCTTTCTTACCGCGACCTCGACCCCCGCACCTCTCAGCCTGCGGGCGAACCAATGGATCTGCTCCGCAGAGCTCGGCGTGAAGTCTCCCGACCCGCCCGGATGAAGCGGAATCAAATTCACGAACGCTTTGCATTTCCGCGCGAGAGCGGCCAGCTGCTCCGCGTGCTCGCCCGCGTCATTGATCCCCCCGAGCATTACATATTCGAAAGTCACGCGCCGGTCGAATACTTTCGCCGCATCGATCACGCTCGCGAGCGGGTACTTGGTGTTGATCGGCATCAGCGATTGGCGTAGCTCGTCGTTCGGGGCATGGATGGAGATCGCCAGCCTGAATTGTTCTGGTCTTTCACCGAGAGCGACAATGCCGGTGAGAACACCGACCGTCGACACGGTGATGTGTCTGGCTCCGATCCCGAGTGCCGACTGGGAGTTCAGAACCGTTAGCGCCGGATCCACCGCCTTCCAGTTCATGAGCGGCTCTCCCATCCCCATGAAGACGACGTTGGTGACTGGCTTCGGTGGGTCGAGCAGCTTCATCTCGCGGACCTGACCGGCGATCTCGAACATCTGGAGATTGCGCGTGAAACCCATGGCTCCCGTCGCGCAGAACGCGCACTGCAGGGCGCAACCCGCCTGAGACGAGATACAGAGAGTGAGGCGGGCGCCTTCTGGAATCGCGACCGTTTCGATGAATTCGCCGTCGTCGAGGCGGAAGAGAAATTTCTCGGTTCCGTCGCTCGAGGTCTGACGCATTGCCAGTGCAAGACGCGGGATTGTGAAGTGCTCATCGAGCAGTGCGCGGAAGGCGGCCGGCAGGTCTGTCATGGTACCAAAACGCTCGGCCGGATTCTGCCACAGGTGGCGAAGCACCTGCGATCCGCGGAACGGTTTTTCGCCGTGCTCGACCGCAAAGTCCCGAAGCATCTGCTCGGCCACGGAAGGGAGCATGTTCAGGAGGTTTGTTTTCGCGGGCGCTACCTCCCGACGTGTGTTTGTCTGCGTCATGCTCCTTCCACCAAGTCTATGCAACTACTAAATTTAACCCCTCTCGATGCCTTTCTCGACCCATACAGCCCGGCGCTGACCTCCACGCCCTCTTCATCCCGTTTCGCGACGGCCAAGCGGTCTCACCTGGCCGGTGAGTTACGAGCCTCGCACGCCGGCACCAAAGTCAAACTCGGTGGCTGGGTACACCGCATCCG
>JALYZH010000003.1 GCA_030948945.1 Gemmatimonadota bacterium
TACGCGCCCAGCTTCGAGGAGATTGCGACGCAGTTTAACTATAACTCCCTCGCTACGGTGCACGAACATCTCACCAATCTCGAGCGCAAGGGCTACATCAAGCGCGCCTACAACGAGAGCCGTGGGATCGAGCTCATCCCTTCGGATGTGCTTCCCCGAGCGATGTCGCTGCCGCTATTGGGCACTGTCGCAGCCGGTCTCCCGATCGAGGCGATCCAGATGCCCGAGTCCATCAGCGTCCCTGAGGATCTGGTGCGTCGTGGCGGCAACCACTACGTGCTCCGCGTTCGTGGCAACTCGATGATTGACGAGCAGATTCGCGACGGCGATTTCGTGATCGTCAACGAGAAGCACACTGCCGACAATGGCGAGATGGTGATCGCGCTGATCGACGGCACGTCGGCAACGGTCAAGAAGTTTTATCGGGAGCGCGACGGCCGGATACGACTTCAGCCGGCGAACGAAACGATGAACCCGATTTACGTGCACGAGAACGACATCTCGATCCAGGGGATCGTTGTCGGCGTCCTCAGAAGATTCTAGAAGTAAATCGTTTAAGTTCTTGTCTTCGCGGGTTTTGCGCTCGCTTGCCTCAAGCGCTCAAGAACTGATTTTGCCTTTCCCGAGTCGATCGATTTCTTCGCCGCGGCGACTCCGTTGGCGTAGGACTTCACGCTTCCGCTGACATAGATCGCGGCAGCCGCATTGAGAATCGTTGCGGCTCTGGCACCCGCCGAGCCCTTCCCATCCAATAGCGATAGAATGATCCGCGCGTTATCGGCGGGCTCGCTACCGGTGAGATCCTCGCGCGCGATCCCCTTGAATCCGTGGTCTGCGGGTTGGATGGTCCAACGGGTCGTTGCGCCGTTTCTAACCTCCACCACATGTGTCGGTCCGAGAGGCGATACCTCGTCCAGCCCCGGCTCCCCGTAAACCACCATCGCGTGCTTGGTGCCGAGCGCCGCGAGAGCTCCGGCGAGAATTGGCGCGCGCTCGATTTCCGCTACGCCAACGACCTGCCTTCCGGCACGGGCAGGATTCGCCAGCGGGCCAACGATGTTCATTACCGTCGGAATTCCCAGCTCGCGACGCACCGGGCCCACGTGCCGCATCGCCGGGTGCATCAGGGGTGCGAACATGAAAACAATTCCAGCGTCTCTTAGAGAGGCTTCCATCGTCGCGACCGGTACCTCGATGGCGACACCCAGAGCCTCCAGTACATCGGCGCTGCCGCACCTGGTCGTGAAGGAGCGGTTCCCGTGCTTCGCGATCCGGACCCCTGCCCCGGCCGCGACCAGAGCGGCGGCGGTGGAAATGTTGAAAGTCGCAACGGCACCGCCGCCAGTTCCGCAGGTATCCACGAGCCCATCAGGGTCCTCGGCGGAAAGCGAAACCATCGCATTACGGAGCGCTCTCACGACCCCCGCTACGATCTCTGCACTTTCACCGGTTGCCCGAAGCGCGGAGAGCAAAGCGGCCACCTGCACCGCGGTCGCTTCGCCTCGCATCACAATGTCGAAGGCAGCCTGGGCGTCGTCGGCGGTGAGGGGCTCCCGGAATGCGAGCTTGTGAATCGCGCCCTGAAGCGCGTTCGCCGTCGGAGCGCTCATCGTTACTGGCTACAGCGAAGAAGCTTGCTCTTTCGATGCTACGATCTGGAGCACCTCTTCCAGAATCTTGCGCGAATCGCCGCGCCCGGCTGTCGCGTCGCGGAGCGCCTGTTCTACTCTGTAAATGATATTGCCCTGTGTCTGAAGAGCCTCGCCCTGCGCATGAAGCTGCACGTGGGCTTTCTCGAGCTTCGTTACAGCAACCCGCACTTGCTCCTCGACGGCGGAGAGCCGCTCCGCTGTGGCCCGTGCCTCGACCGCGGCTACCTCGATGGCCCGCTTCAACTGGGTGACGCGAATCGAGTCGCCGGCTCCTTTGCCATTCAGCGCCGCCTGGGCCTCGGACAGCTTTCGCTGAAGATCCCTTAAAGAACGAGTATGCTCTTCATTGAGCGCCTTGGTCAGCTCTTCCAGCGTCCGAACTGCCTCCTCCCGCGCGCGCCGCTCGGCCAGCCGCGCGAAAGCCAGCCCGAACAAATCCACAGCCGGGGCGACCTTCTCCGAGAGCCTGTGGCCAAATCGGGTTTTGGGCTCGGAAAGCGCGAGGACAGCTGAGAGCTCTCCGTCGACGAGAAGACCCCGTAACAGTAGCACGCCCGCTTCGGGGGATGCCCCAACTCCGAGCAGCTTCTGATAGTCACCGGACTCGGTGCCGAGGTCTGCGAACTGTTTTCCGGCGGAAATTGCGCGCCTGATGGCCGTCGGAAGATGATCGAGTGCGATCTCGAGCTGCGCCGTCCTCATGCCTTCATGCGCCGGCATGAGCCGCTCGGCCAGCAGATCACGGCGGGCATCGTAGATGAACAGCACGATGCTTCCATTGCGATCGTGCTCGGCGATGTCCTGGCTCAACGCGTTCAATGCCTCGGAGACGTTGCCAACCGAGGTAAGTACCGTTGAGAGTGCGGCGAGAGTTCGTGGGGCCATCGTCAGCGTTCAGCCGATATCATTAGAGTGAAGTCGCGGAGCAGCGGCATGCAGGTAGTCCGAACCGCGTTTCCACATTGACCAGCGAACCAGCCAAAGTCAATCATCTTCAATGGTTTACGTTCCTTGACAGTGAGGCCTGCGGGGATAATTTCACGCGATGCTGTCGCGTTCCGTGCAACTCGTGTTGCACTACGATGGCGCGCGCTTTTCCGGCTGGCAGCGGCTGCCGGGTGAACGAACGGTTCAGGGAGTCCTCGAAGCGGCGGTGTCAAAACTGTGTGGAGAACCCGTCGCCGTGGTTGGCGCTGGAAGGACAGACGCGGGAGTTCACGCGCGCGGCCAGGCCGCGGGCACACGCGTACCCGAGAAATGGAACGCGCTCAGTCTGCGAAAATCGATGAACGCCATTCTACCGGACGATATATGGATTGCGGCAGCCTTCGACATGCGTGACGAGTTTCACCCCCGCTATAGCGCCGTCTCTCGCAGCTACAGCTACTACGTAGGCACAGACGATCTCGCATCCTCTCCGTTTCGCCGGACGCACGAGCTGGTCTGGAAAAAAAAGATCGATTTCCGTCGCCTCGAGGCAACGGCTCGAGCGATCGAGGGCGAGCATTGCTTCCGCGCGTTTGCGGTCAAGG
>JALYZH010000361.1 GCA_030948945.1 Gemmatimonadota bacterium
GTCTGGAACCTCATGGCTCGCGCTTATTTCCCGGTTCTGATGTTGCTCGGTTTCGTGGTGATCAATGCGCTCGCGATCATCGCGATCTCAGCACTCACCATCAGAGCGCGGCCGACTCCGGTAAAGCAGCAGGCTTACGAATCAGGAGTTCCGGCGCTCGGAGACGCTCGCGAGCGGTTCTCCGTGCGTTTCTATCTGATCGCGATCCTCTTCATCATCTTCGATATCGAGACGGTGTTCATGATCCCATGGGCCGTCTATTACAAGCAGCTCTCCTGCCTGGTGCCGCTGGTGAACGACGCCTGTCCGGTGGGAAACATTTCTCTTTTTGGGTTGAGTGAGATGCTGGTGTTCATGCTGATCCTGCTCGTCGGCTACGTCTACGTCTGGAAAAAGGGAGCGCTACAATGGGATTGACGGCTCCGACAGATCAGCGGGTTGTCTCATACATTCCCGAGTCGCAGGAGGGGTGGGTCGCCACACGTCTCGACTTCCTCGTCAACTGGGCGCGCGCCAACTCATTGTGGCCAATGCCCTTCGGCACTGCCTGCTGCGCAATCGAGTTCATGGCGACGGCCGCCAGCGATTTCGATCTCGCGCGTTTCGGTATGGAGCGGATGAGCTTCTCCCCCCGGCAGGCGGACGTTCTCATTTGCGCCGGCAGGGTTCCGTTCAAGCTCGCTCCGATCATTCGCCGCATCTGGCAGCAGATGCCCCAGCCCAAGTGGTGTATCTCAATGGGCGCCTGTGCTTCCACCGGTGGGATGTTCGACAACTACGCAGTGGTGCAGGGAATCGACACGATCATTCCCGTTGACGTCTACGTGCCCGGATGCCCCCCGCGTCCGGAGGGACTTATCTACGGCATTCGGATGCTCCAGGAGAAGGTCAAGAACGAACGCGCCGCGGACAAGAGAACCCGCGACGAGATGGAGCCGGATCCTTCCAGCCAGCTCTACATCCCGCCGTCGGTGATCGACGAGCTGGGCGAGCCGTTCGGCAATTCCGTTCACCAGACAAGGTCCGCGCCGTGACGAGATTCGACGTCATGCGCACGGGCGCACTTGCATCCGACGGCCAACCGGCCACCCAGAAAAACGTCTCGCATCGAGGCGAGCCGGCGAATCCCTCGGCGAAGGCGCTCGAGGACAAATTCTCCGTCGCGTTCAAGCGCGTCGAGGTGATATGGGGTGAGACCGTTGTGTATGTGGACCGGGCCTCGGTGCACGATGTGATACGCTGGCTTCACGACGAGCCTGCACATCGCTACGACTTCCTGAGTGACGTCACGGCCGTCGAGTACCGCGACACCGAGGTCCCGCTCGAGGTGGTCTGGCATCTTCGGTCGCTTCCTTATCGACGCTTCCTCCGCATCAAGGCGCAGCTTCCGAAGGGAAGCCCCCTCGAAATCGACAGCGTCTACGACATCTATCGCTCCGCTGATTGGCTCGAGCGTGAGTGTTACGACATGTTCGGAATCCGCTTTCGCGGTCATCCAGATCTGCGCCGCCTCCTGATGTGGGAGTCGTACAAGGAAGGATATCCGCTGCGAAAGGATTTCCCGCTGCGCGGACGCTTCAGTCGCTCCGAGCAGTTGCGGCAGGCCCTCGCCCAGAACCCCGAAGCGCGCTACTCGATGGAGGAGCTGACGATCGCCGACGCTTTCGCAGAGCTCCCCGAGGACATGCGCGAGCGGTTGAACAAGGGCGAGAGGACGGGCGAGTAGATGTCCAGACGCACCGTAGAAGTCGAGCTCTCGACTTCAGGACTTGATGCCCAGGGGCGTCCGCAGCGCATTCCGCTCGTGACCAACGACGGCGGGACGGCAGTCGCCGTAGAAGCGCCACCGAGTCTCGAGCCGGAGCTCGAGGGTGAGCACATGCTCATCAACATCGGGCCGCAGCATCCGGCGACGCACGGCGTGCTTCGCCTCGTTCTCGAGCTCGATGGTGAGACAGTCGTTCGCTGCATCCCGCACATCGGCTACCTGCACTGTGGCTTCGAGAAGATCGGAGAGTACCGCCAGTACAACCAGATAATCTGCTGGACCGATCGCGAGGACTACCTGAACTCCATCGGGAACAACGTCGCTTTTGCGCTTGGCGCCGAACGGCTGTTCGGAATCGAGATCACGGAGCGGTGCAAGATTCTGCGCGTAATCGCGTCCGAGCTGTCGCGCATCATGTCTCACCTTGTCTGGCTCGGAACGTTCTGCATCGATATTGGAGCGTTCACTCCATTTCTGTGGGCGTTCCAGCGCCGTGAAGAGATTTACCGTCTCCTCGAGAAGTGGGTCGGCGCACGTCTTACCACCTCGGCGACTCGCGTCGGCGGGATGGCAGCGGACATTCCGAGTGGGTGGATGGACGGCCTGCGGCAGTTCACCCGCACGTTCCCGCACACCCTCGACGAGATCGATCGCGTCCTCACCAAGAACGCAATCTGGGTCGGCCGCACCGTCGGCCTCGGCGTCATGACACCCGACGAGGCAATCAATTGGGGTCTGTCCGGACCGATGCTGCGAGCGTCAGGCGTCGACTACGATGTGCGCAAGGACTTTCCGTATCTGGACTACGAGACGTACGACTTCGAGGTTCCGGTCGGTACGAACGGTGACGTCTACGACAGGTACCTGGTGAGATTCGAGGAGCTGCGCCAGTCGGTGCGCATTCTGCAACAGGCTGCCGATCGGTTACCAGACGGTCCCGTCAACATTGACGACCCGCGCATCATCCTTCCGCCCAAGTCAAAGGCGACGAGCGAGATGGAGTCGATGATCCACCACTTCAAGAACGTCATGGAGGGCCCACGTCCTCCAATCGGAGAGTCCTATTTTGCCGTCGAGAGCCCGAAGGGTGAGAAGGGCTACTATATGGTGTCTGATGGGACGTCGAAGCCGGTTCGCTGGCGCATCCGGCCGCCATCCTTCGTAAACCTCGCTGCCATCCCGAAGATGGTAGAGGGGCATCTGCTTTCAGACGTGATTGCCATCAACGCCAGCATCGACATCGTCATGGGGGAGATCGATCGTTGACCCCTGAACTCGTTGGCGGACTTGAATCACCGGACTACGCCTCGCACGATCGCGCTGCGCACGAGCCATACACACCGGTCTTCACTGGCGACGTAAGGCGAGGGCTCGACGAGCTGCTCACACGCTATCCGACGAAGATGGCAGCCCTTCTGCCCGCGCTCTGGATGGTTCAGCGGGAGCGCGGCTGGGTTAGTGAGGAAGGCATGGCGGAAGTGGCCGAGCTTCTGGAGCTCACGCCGGCCTACGTGAAGGGAGTGGTGACCTTCTACACCATGTACCACCAGCATCCGGTGGGGAAATACTTCATACAGGTTTGCACGACTTCGCCATGTGGGATCTGTGGCGCCGAAGACGTGGTGAAGGCATTTCTCCGCCACACGAACACTGGGGAGTTAGGCATCACCTCGCCTGATGGCCGCTTCACCGTCATTGAAGTCGAGTGCCTCGGAGCGTGCGGATTTGCAACTCCTGTAATGGTGAACGAAGAGTTCATCGAATCAGTTACGCCGGAGAAGGTTCCGGACCTACTCGCACGGTTCGCATAAATGGGCTATCCGCACCATCCCCATCAGAGAGAGACCACGGTGCTCTCCCAGTATTTCGGTGACGCTGAAGCAAGGTCGCTCGAAGGCTGGAGAAAGCGCGGCGGGTACAAGGCGCTCGAGAAAGCGCTGGGAATGGCCCCCGCCGACATCGTGAACGTCGTCAAGGAATCCGGCCTTCGTGGACGGGGTGGCGCCGGGTTTCCCACCGGCATGAAGTGGTCGTTCATGAGGCCGGGCGATGGGAAACCACACTACCTCTGTTGCAACGCCGACGAGTCGGAGCCCGGTACGTTCAAGGATCGTGAGCTAATGCGGTGGACCCCGCATGCTCTCGTCGAGGGTTGTGCGATCGCAGCGTACGCGATCGGCGCCGAGACGGCATACGTCTATATCCGTGGCGAGTTCACTGAGCCGCTGTACTGGATGGAGCAGGCGGTGAAAGAGGCGTACGCAGCGGGCATCATCGGCAAGAATGCAATGGGCACGGGCAAACGCGTTGACGTCCACGTTCACAAGGGAGCAGGCGCGTATATCTGCGGCGAAGAGACGGCACTCATGAACTCGCTCGAAGGCCGGCGCGGTAATCCACGCATCAAGCCTCCGTTCCCGGCGGTATCGGGCGTCTTCGGCATGCCAACCACGATCAATAACGTCGAGACCCTGATCGCCGCCGCGCCCATACTGATGAATGGCGCCGATTGGTACAAGAAGATGTCTCTGTCGAATCCGAAGAGCACCGGCACCAAGCTCTTCTCGGTTTGCGGCAACGTGCAGCGCCCGGGCACCTACGAAGTCGTGATGGGATTTCCGTTCAAGGAGTTCCTGTATGACCTGTGCGGCGGTCCCGCTCACGGAAGAAAATTCAAGGCTGTGATACCGGGCGGCGCATCTGTGCCAATTCAGACGATCGAAGAGGCGGAAGCCACACTCATGGACTACGAGGGTTTCGTTGCGCAGGGCTCCATGCTCGGCTCCGGCGGCGTGATCGTCATCGACGACGCGCAGTCGATGGTTTCAGTCATCGCCCGAATCGCACGGTTCTTCGCGCACGAGAGCTGTGCCCAGTGCACCCAATGCCGTGAGGGCACGGCCTGGACCACCAAGATCATGGAACGGATCCGTGATGGGCAGGGAACCGTCGAAGACCTCGACACGCTCCTTGACATTGCCGAGCAGATGACGGGCAAGACGATTTGCGTGTTGAGCGATTCGTGCGCTGTGCCGGTCGTTTCCGGAATTCAGAAGTTCCGTAGCGAATTCGAAGCGCTCATTCAGGGCAGGCGCTTTCACCCAGTGATCGGGGCTGTTGCCTGATGGCTGAGACCAAGATGGTGAACCTGACGATCGAGGGACGCGCAGTGAGCGTTCCCGACGGGACGACGATTCTCGAGGCGGCCAAGACCGCGGGGATTCTCATTCCGCACTACTGCTATCATCCAGGGCTCCCGGTTGTCGGGGTGTGTCGCATGTGTCTCGTGGAAGTCGAGAAGGCGCCCAAGCTTGCTCCTTCATGCGCGACAACGGTCGCCGAAGGGCAGGTCGTTCACGTCCACTCAGACAAATCGCTCGACGCGCGCAAAGGGGTCCTCGAGATGCTGCTCATCAACCACCCGCTTGATTGCCCCATCTGCGATCAATCCGGGGAGTGTGAGCTCCAGGACTACACCTACCAGGAAGGTCGTGAGGATTCACGCTACCGCGAGCCCAAGCGGTTCAATCCGGCCGAGGATTTTGGCGGTGACGTGATTTACGTCCCGAACCGATGCATTCTGTGCACGCGTTGCGTTCGTTTCATGGACGATGTCGCTCACGATCCTGTTCTCAACGTCAGCGAGCGCGGCGACCGCGCCCTGATCGGAAAGTTCGAAGGAAAGGATCTCACGCATCCATGGGCTTCCAACGTGGTCGATCTGTGTCCAGTGGGCGCGCTGTTGTCGAAGGATTTCCTGAACAAGGCGCGCGCGTGGGAGCTGGACCGCACTGCTTCGATTTGCCCGAATTGCACTCAGGGGTGCAACGTGATCATGGAGACGCGCGAGAACCAGCTGGTGCGGATGCGCCCCCGTTCAAACGAGCACGTGAATGCGTTTTTCATGTGCGACTGGGGCCGGCTCAACTACCGCTGGATGAATGAGAAGAATCGGGTAGAGCAGCCGATGGTCGGTCGTGCCAGGGCTCTTGCGGCCACCAACTGGGAGATAGCCATTACAGCTGCAGCACGCGCCCTTACCGGGAAAAAGGTTTTCGTCGCTGCGTCTCCGATGTTGTCCAACGAGGCGCTCTTTCTCCTGACCCAGATCATGCAAGGTGGTGCCGGCGCGTTCCGGGTAACAGAGGGCGATGAGGCTCCGCTCCCTGGCGTAAAGGATCTCGCACTGCGCCGCGAGCGCGCAGCCAACGTTTACGGGGCACAGGCGCTTGGTTTTAACAAGACGACTGACCTCCTGGCTGGACTCAAACAGGGAGATGTGCTGGTCGTGGCGGGCGAAGATCTCTCTGGCATCGACGCAGCGGCGGTCGCGCGCGCCAGCGAAATCATCGTGATCAGCTCGGTGCTCCCTGAAGTCGCCCGTAACGCGTCCGTGGTGCTACCGATCGCCAACTTCGCCGAGGAAGAGGGAACTGTCACCAATCTTCGTGGACGAGTGCAACGGTTCACGCAGGCGCGCCAGGCTCCCGGTGAGACGCGTCCCAGCTGGCTGGTCCTGGGCGATCTGCTCGGTGCAATGGGGAAGCAGAGCAACTTCTTCCTCCCGTCCGAAGTTTTCGCGCTGCTGGCGTCATTGAACAAGGCGTTCGCGGGGCTCAGCTACGAGACGCTCGGGTTCAAGGGCTTGCCCTTGGCGAACGCTCCGTCGTCTGGCCCGAACGCTCCAATCGCTGTGGGTGCAGCGTGAGCACCGTTCAACTCTATTCCCCGCTGCTGCAGGCAGCGAATCCCAATCTTCCGCCCGTCAGCGGAATGGCGTTTTTCATCTTCACGGCCGTGAAGATGATCATCATCTTCACCATCTATATGATCGGGATCGCGATGCTGACACTCGCGGAGAGAAAAATCTCGGCGTGGATTCAGGACCGTCACGGCCCGA
>JALYZH010000023.1 GCA_030948945.1 Gemmatimonadota bacterium
TGGCACCGGTTCCCATCTGGCTCGTCGCGGCAGAGAAGATCGTGGCCGGAGTTCTTCAAGGCGTCATCTCAGCGCTCTTCGTATTGCCGCTGGCGCGCCTCATCATGGGACCGATTCCGAATCTGAGCTTCGGACATGTGGGCAACGTTCTGCTGATCACAGTCCTTGGCGCGGCGGCTTTTTCCTCGCTGGGACTTTTTCTGGGGACCGCGATTCAGCCGCAGCAGATCGGTCTCATGTTCGGCGTAATCCTGGCGCCGATGATCTTTTTCGGCTGCGCCTACTACCCGTGGCAGGGACTCAGCGTGGTCCCGGTGATGAAATATGCCGTTCTGATCAATCCGCTCGTGTATGTAGCGGAAGGGATGCGCGGCGCTCTGACGCCCGCGGCTCCGCACATGGCTCTGCCCGTAGTGATTGGAGCGCTCATAGTTATCACCGCGTTTTTCTGGAAACTCGGAATGAAGTCTTTCATGAAGCGGGCGGTGGGGTAGCGGCCGCTCGGCGGTGCGCGTTCTCCTCACGCCACTCGTTTGAACGCTCCTGAGACAGTTCGTGCGGCGCCCGGTGCGCCAGCTCAACCTCTTGTGCTATCGGCGCGAAGTCTGCCAGCTGCATGCGCGGGGCGCGGGGCAACGTGAGCGTAAACGTACTCCCCTCTCCGACTGTGCTTTCAACGCTGATCTCGCCACTCATGGCCTGAGCGAGATCACGGCTGATCGCCAACCCCAGTCCGACTCCCTGCACGGGCTGGTTGAGACGACGATCGACCTGAACGAAAGGATCGAAAATTCTGTTGAGTTTCTCCGCTGAGATTCCGGGCCCCGTGTCCGCGACCCGAATCTCGATGCATTTGCCGGCTGCCTGGCTCGAAAGTGTGATTGCACCGCCGGGCTCGGTGAACTTCACAGCGTTACTCAGAAGATTGAGCACGATCTGCTGCATCTTCTCGGGGTCCGCGAGCACCGCGGCAGTTTTGTCGGCGCCTTCGCGCGTATAGCGGAGACCTTTCTTCAGGATCTGCGGAGCAATCATTGACTCCGTGTCGTGGAGCGCTTCGTCGACGGGAACAGCGGTGATGTGGTATTCCGTCTGGCCGGCGTCGATTTTGGCGAAGTTCAGGACGTCCTGTATCAGCGTGAGAAGATGCTGCTGGCTGCGCCTGATGCGCGCGATGTCCTGAGCCTGCTCGCTGTTGAGGGGACCGCGGATGCCCATCGCCAACAGCTCGGCGTATCCCCCGATGGCGTTCAGCGGGGTGCGCAGCTCGTGGCTCATGCTGGCGAGGAACTCCGATTTCGCCTGGCTCGCTGCCCACGCTTCCTGCTCGGCCCTCTTTCGTTCTTCGATGTCGACCGCGATGCCGAGCCAGGCGCTGATCTTCCCGGTCTCATCGCGACCGGGGCGGCTCCTCGCGAGGAACCAGCAGTGGTCTCCGTCCTTCCGCCGCAATCGCAGCTCGACCTCGAAGTCCTTCCCTTCATTCACGGCGGTCTGCCAGATGTCGTCGACGTGCTCGCGATCCTCAGGATGTATTGCGCTGATCCAGCCGTCGCCCAGAGTCTGTCTTTCCGAAAGGCCGGTGTACTCGTACCAGTACCGGTTGCAGTAACTAATGGAACCATCGGGCCGCCCGAACCACACGACCTGAGGCGAAAGATCGAGAAGATTCTCGAATCGGCCCTTGGTTGCACCGTCCAGCGCTCAAAATGGGTCGCCGCCAGCGCGATGCCGAGCAGTGTTACGCTGGTGGCGACGACCACGAGGCCGAGATCGTACGTCCCGAGCACGAGATGATCAGTCAGTCTCCAGCCGCGAAGAGCGGGAGTGAAGTGCGCAGCAGCCATTCCCGTGTAGTGCATCGCGGCAACCGCGGAGCCCATGAGAAGAGAGGCTCCGGCTTTCTTGAGCGAGGCTCCCCGCCGCGCACCGGTCTCGATCAGGTTGCGTGTGAGAGCAAGGGCGGCGAACGAGACGACAATTGCCACAGCGATCGATGCGCCGACGAGAACCAGGTCATAGACGACACCGCCATTCATTCGCATTCCTGCCATGCCCGTGTAGTGCATGGCCGCGATTGCGAGTCCCATGAAAATGCTGGCGAGAGCGAGGAGAGGGCGCTTGACCGTCGCGCGATTGAAGATGATGAACGCGATAGCGCATCCGACCACCGCTGCGACAACGGAGAGCAGGACCAGAAGCACGTCGTACCATACGAGAAGGGGCAGGTGCAGAGCGAGCATCGCAACGAAGTGCATGCTCCAGATCCCCAAGCCCATCGCCAGTGCGCCGCCGCATATCCAAAGAAGGCGACGACGGCCATCCACTGCGCGGACGTGTTGCGCAATCTCCACAGCAACGTAGGCGCCGATTGCGGCGACTACGACCGATAGAATTACGAGGGCTGGGCTATAGGAAATTTCGATCATGGGCCGTGAATCGATCGATGTGGGAACTATGCGTCATCTAATTCCTTGCGCCCATCGTGTGGCCGAGCGCACTGTAGAAGAGAATTCGAGAGTGGCAAGATGTAAGCCCGGCAGTTCGGTTTTTTCTGCTGACTGTAAGTGATTGGGTTCGTTGCGGTTAACGGCCCTCGGGCTAAGCACTTGGGGAACTAGAGGCTTTCATAGCGAGCCCGCGTTATCAGTAGCAACAGGGCGCGAATCTGTAATCCAGATGCGGTCGCCTGGTTTTTCGGTGGCTTCAATTGTCCGCAGTCCAATCGCGCGATCGCTGCGAGCCATTCGTCATCGGATAGTTGAGCTAAGGCGAGTGATTCGAGTTCTCCCTCGATTGCAGCGCTATGAAACGCTGTGGCCACGTTTCTCGCCTTCGCGGCGGTTACAAGCCTTCGACTGCGTATGTGCAGTGGCGCGCTTTCAATCGCGGCGTCGATCCGTGAAACCAATCGCCTCCTCGGCATAGAGCTCGAGCTGGCGACACCGGCAACTGCCGACGCAGACTCTCGGTCATACCATTCCTGTATCTGGTGGAGCGCAGCTTCGTAAACGGCGCGTTCTGCGTGCACGTCGAAACCGTCAGCCAGTCTACATGCGGCGATCTGAATTGTGAGTGCGGTCGAAAGCTGACCGGACAAACTCACGATCAGAGTCGCTTCGCCGTCGATGCTTGCCGCGGCGAGAAAGCCGGATTGGGGTGAAGCAATCGCAGCTGCGCACAGATCCTTGGAAGACACATCGGATTGGCGCCAATCGGCGAGCAGCCCGCGCAGCGTCTCGGTCTGGCTCGTGACGCTATCGACATCGGTCTCATCTGACGAGTGATCCGGAAAGGGTGGTGCGGTGGCCGAACCCACTACGAGCCGAGCGACGTTCCACTTTTTTTGAACCAGGATCTCGTTTTCGATGAGCGTCGCCGCGGTTGCAGGCGGCCGAATCATGTAAACAGCGATCGCCGAATGTGCTGACCCCATCCGGGCCACCCTGCCGACGCGTTGTTCCAAACGTGCGGCGGTCCAGGGGACGTCGAGATGGACCACAGCCGCAGCATCCTGGAGATTAACGCCTTCGCTCAACAAATCTGTCGAGAGAAGGAGGTCGATCACTTCCGCCGTTGAAGGCGGTGGAGACTGTGACGCGCGCGGAGCGAAGCGGGCAAGAGCTTCGACTCGCGAAAGCCTTCCTCCCGCCACGCGTGCTCCGTGAGAGGTGAGCAGCGCGACATTACCCGCTCTTGCCAGTCTGCAAAAAAGCATGGAAACAGTCTCGGTGTACTGGGCGAAGGCGACGATCTTCGTGCCGTTACGTGTAGCCAGAAGACTCAGGATGAAGTCGGCGCGCTCCATGTCGAGCGACGAACGCACCGAGTGAACGGCGAGAAACCGCTGAAGCGCGTCGGAGTGGCGTCTCACCGATTCCAGAAGTCGCCCAGCGTCGCGGGAGGGAGAAGACAACAGCTCCGGAAAGCCAAGCTGGAGAGCGCCATCGTCGAAGATCCAGGTGCGCAACTCTTTCTCGGTGGGATATGTGCCGGCTTCGAGGGACGCAATGAGAGCGAATGCTCTCGCGATCCTTCTGCGAAGCGCTTCGTTCAACGCCGCCTCACTCGAGGCCCATTGATGCACCAGTCCACGACCAATAAGCGCTCGACCGAGTCCGCCGTCACGGACAGGGATCGGCGGGGGAAAAGTCATCAGCTGACGCACGATCTCAGGATCGTCGGAGATCTGAAGAGCTCTCGTCGGAAGTATTCTGGGAATGAGAGCATCGGTCGTGACATGTTCGTGGTCGCGGCGCACGACACAGCGCGCGAGCTCGCCCGCAGTCAGGGCATTGGCTCGCGAGCCGAGGAAAAGGGCGAGTACTGACGACATGTCGTCCCGGCGGTTGTGAATAGGAGTGGCAGTGAGGAGGAGAAGCTTCGCGTTGCGGGCGAGGTCTTTCAGGCGCGAATAGCGCCGCGTTGCCGGATTTCTCGCGTGATGCGCTTCGTCGACGATCAACAGGTCGTATGAAGAGGCCGAGTCGAGACACGAAGCATGCCCGGGCACCGCACGAGGGTCGGAGTCGATTGTCGAATGATTGCGACTGAGCTTCTCGAAGCTCACGAAGTCGGCGCCGATCCCGGTGGCTTCGAGTGCCTGAGACCACATTTGGGCTAGCGCGGCCGGCGCCACAACAAGCCGGCGAGAGTAAGGGCGTGCGACAGCTAGTGCGACGAACGTCTTTCCCATTCCGACTTCGTCGCAAAGTAGGGCACCGCCGAACTCGTCGAGTGCGCCTTCAATCCGTGCCACCGCTGACAGCTGGTGCGGCTGAAGCGAGATGGTTCCAATCTTCGGGTCACCCGCAGCTTCTCCGAGGATGAGGCGCGCGATGCAGGCGCGGACTTCCTCTGCGCTCGTCAGTCGCAGTCGCCGGTCCACGAGAGCAAGGGTTGTACATCCCCGAGCGTCAATCCGTATGAATCCAGGGCCGCGGTGAGCAGCTCGGTCTCCGATGGGATGTCGCCTGACATCGCGCGCGCGCCCAGCGGTGCGAGGCTTCTCCTCGCCTCGTTCCAGTCGCTCGGTAAAGGCAACAGGGACATCGTCCAACCAAGAAATCGTCTGTAACCACCGCGCGCCGGCTCGGCCACGACGTTCAGCCAGGCCGCGGCGAGTGGACCGTTCAGGAGCGCAGCGAGAGCAAATGCGTCGTCGAGCGAGTTACAACCAATCGCATAACAGCTGTTGAGCGGGACAATCGGATCGCCCGCAGCAATCACCGTGGCTCGGGGGACGAGCCCGAAGTCCGCCCAAACGACTCGAGCCTGGTCGTGGCCTGCGCTCTCGGTGCGGAAAACCGTCCACCAGGGCATTCGCCCGTGAAGATCGCTGCGCTTACTGAGCTGATCGCGAAATGGAAGCAGCCAGCGGCGAGCCATCGCTGGAAGCTCCTGTCGAGGCAGATTGTGGTCGCGCTGCGGCCACACCAGGTATTCCCGCGCACCGATGATGCCCCACGCAGCGAGGGTCTCGCCGCGAACCAGAGGTCGAAGCATTTCGCGCTCGATACACCCGCGACGCTGACCCGCGGAGATCGACGCGATGTCGCCGTCGATTCCGTCGACGTGGACGATGTATGCTTCGTTGCATCCGGTCTTGACGCCCAGCAACGGACGGCCGAACGCAGAGCTGGCAAAGGGAGTCCCCGCGTTTCGGATTCCGTCAAATGCTCTGCGTGCGAGTGGTGGAAGCAGGACCCACGGGCTCCCCGGTGTCCGATCGAACGCGAGAGAGCTGGATGCGCAAGACCATCTGACGATGCGATCCCGGAGCCGAACCGTTCCGGTGAAGGGCACTGGTGCCTGGAGGGATGTCGGCGGTTTTTTCCGCGAGACGAGGAGGGACGGGTAGACGGCCGCCTCGAACTCTGTGGGTGATTCAGCCAGGTCTTCGAGCGCGGTCAAATCGGTTTGCTCCAGCAGCAGCCTCCGTACTGCACCGCCGGCGAGAGATCGCCACAGTTTCGACGGAAGAAGCAACGCCATCGTTCCGCCGGGTCGAAGGAGCTCGCACGACCTCTCGACGAAGAGCGCGGACATGTCGATCTGAGCGGAAAACCCGCGGCCGGCACCGGCTCCAGCTGCTCCGCTTTCCCACGCCGCGTTACGGTACACGACGAAGTCGCGCCGGAGAGATTCACGCGACGATTCCGGGATGTGATGCAGGCGCACCCACGGCGGGTTGCCGATGATCAGGTCAAATCCGGATCCGACAGCAACATCGGAGAAATGCGCCGCAAATGAGAAGGGAAGCGCGCCACCGTTTCGCAGATGACGTTCCCGCCGTCTGGCGTCCCTGAATCGAGAACGAACGGCCAGCAGTCGCTCTCGGGCGTCGCGATCAGGCGGATGTCGTTCGCCGAAAAGATCCTTGGTGCGGACTGCGATGAGCAGCTCCTTCCGTGCCGCGGTCAATCGGGCTCGTTCACGTTCCAGCACCTCGATCGCGGCGTTGCGCTCGGCACGATCCATCGCTCTCGCAAGCGTTCGCTTCCGGGGCCCCGATGCACGCATGTACCGGCCGCGAAGGCTCGCGAGCTTGCGCCCGCTCGGCGCGCGCGGTGCGTTATCGAATGCGCCGCCGGATAAGGAATCGCCGACCCGAATGTGGCGATCGAGGTTTGGCAGTGGTACGACCCGCATGGGATCGCCCTCGGCGCTCTCGATCACGATCGCGAGCCAGAGCCGCAACTCGCAAAGCCACACTGCCATCGGATTCAGGTCGACACCGAAGATGGAGGTCGTCAGGACCAGCCGTCTGATTTCCGCGATGGATCCGGATTCGCCGGCGTCGAGGCGAAGAGACGCGATTCGCTCCAGCATGTGGACCAGAAAAGCGCCCGAGCCGCAGGCGGGGTCGAGGACGCGAATTCGCCGAAGCCGTTCCAGTGGCGAGAGGCTTCGCTGATTGTGTGTCTCGCCAGCTCCTTCGTCACGAAGCGCCGAGCGAAGCGCTTGCTCTGCCACGTCTTCGACGAGTGCCTGAGGAGTGTAGAACGCTCCGCTCGATTTTCTCTCGCCGGCCGCCATCAGGGCCTCGAAGGCTTTGCCCAACATCTCCGGATCTATCGACGCTTCGGACCAGATCGCTGAATCCTCGCGGCCGCTGAAACGATACCTCGAGAAAAGCGAGCTGAACGCGTCTCCGAAAGATTCGTCGCTGAAGACGCAGCTTCGCCGCCGCTTCTCCAACCCCGATCTTGAAAACAAGCCGCCGTTGAGGAACGGGACGCGACCAAAGGCGCGAGCTCGTGCCGAGCGGCCGCGGACAACCGTGTTGAGCGTACCAAAAAACAGGGGCTCAAGAACTTTTTTCTGGTAGCTCCCACCGGACGCAAGGCACCGCGAGTAGCCGTTGCTGAGAAAGCCAAAGTCACCGTCCAGCCAACCTTTCGTCTCGAGGAAGGAAAGGAAGATCAGGCGTGATACGTATAGCAACGCGAGCTTATGCCGCTCCGTTCGACTGGCTGCTCCACCCAATGATTCGGCCAGATCGCTTACCGTCTTCTGCAGGACGCGAAAGAAACGACGTGTGATCGCTTCTCTGCCGAGGATGTCCAGCCAGCGTGAGTAGGTGAGCAGATCAGAATCGCTGGTAGCGGAAGCGAGCGCGCACAATGTTTCGGCATCGCTCTCGAACAACCGGTCGGGGTTGCAGAGCAGTGAGGCGATTCGTGTTCGGGACGCAGTGGACGACCAGCAGACAATCGCGACCTCGCGGGCGGGGCTGCGAGTCGCGATTACTATCCAGAGCAGCTGCGGCGAACGCCTGGCGAGCGCATTGACGACAGCCGTGAGACTGTGTCGAAGATCTGCGCTATCCTGAAAATCGAGGGCGAGCCCACGGATCGAACCGGTGCCCTGGGCGATGCGAGCGCTGCGGAGGTTGGCGGGAAGACCGAGCGCATCTTTCGCGACCGTATCGAGGCGCAGCAACGGTCCATCGAATCCCAACTCGCGGAAGAGGTTTGCAAATCCTTCCTGAGAGTTGGTGTCGCTGAGAAGTGCGGTAGCACGCTCGAGAGTTCGCACTCGTCGAGCGTAGTCATGGCTGACCTCGGTCTTTACATCGTTTGGCGACTATTCGACGCGAAAGACCGCGTCATTACGGAGGCCCGTATGATCCGCGTCTACCGCGAGATGTATGTCCTGCCTTTCCACGCAACCCGACGACCGCGAAGCACAGCGGTGACGAAGATGTACAGAAGAACGAGCGCACCCAGCGGATACGCGAACGCGTACAAGGGGTTTTCACCGATGGTCACATAGACGAGGATCCACCAGGCGAGTGTCGCCGCGACTGAGATCGTCGCCCACAGCAGAACCGCGTGAGTTGCGATACCGAACGCGGACAGGATCAGGCCCGCCACCGGGAAGAGCTGGACTAGAGGCGGCAACAGAAGCACCAAAGGAAAGAAAGTGCGGCCGATTCGTCCGAACGGAACTGAATCGAGGCCGCCCGCGAACACGTTTTTTCGCCAACCGGCGATGATCTCGCCGAGGGATGCGTACATGCGCGTGGATAGCTGGTTGAGGCCGAGCATCAAGACGACCCTCTTGCGTGCGGCAAAAAATTTCTGCGCCAGCATCAGATCTTCGGCGACCGAGGTGCGCACACTCCCGTGTCCGCCGATCGAGTTGTAGCTGTCGTGCGTGACGAAAATGCACTGCCCGTTGGCGATCTTGTTGCTCACACTCGTCGCCTGAGTGACGGACTCGGTGCCGCCGTAGCGCATCGAGAGAATCGTGAAGATCTGGGGCTGGATCACCTTTTCCCAGAAACCGCCGAGCTCCTGGCGGCCAGCGACGGAGAAAAGCTGTGCCCGGGCGCGGCGCATCGCGTTGGTCGAACGCGGCACCAGATCCGCGCTGTGCACGGTGTCGGCGTCGGTGAACTGGAGGACGCTGCCGCGCGCGACTTTGGCTCCGGTGGCGCAAGCCCACTGCTTGCCGAACCAGCCGTCTGGTAGCGGCGGACACGTTATCACGCGGGCGCGGGGATCACCCTCGGCCGCTCTCCGCGCGACGTCGGCAGTTCCGTCGGTGGAGGAGTCGTCGACTACGATCACCTCGAGATTCGGATACGTCGTCGAGAGAATCGACTGAACGCAGCGCGCGATGTTGTGCGCTTCGTTTCTGGCGGGAACGATGACCGTAACGAGTGGCGCATTCGGCGGAACGGCATCGCTTTCGTCGTCGAGCGAGCGCGAGTGTCGCAGCCGGAAATACGTGACGAGTGGTGGCACGATCCACGGCAGCGACAAAAGAGTCGCGGCGAAGTAATGCATCAATAAAAAAGCGGGGCGCCGCAC
>JALYZH010000054.1 GCA_030948945.1 Gemmatimonadota bacterium
GATCATCGTCGTGTCGAACACTCCGAGACGACGGACGTACTCTGTTCTGCTCGGCTTGGCGCCAGTCATTCATAACGATAGCATTCCACCGATGACGATGACACCAGTAACGAAGGCTCTCATTCCGTGCGGCGGAAAAGGCACGCGAATGTCCACGCTCACCGGCGGCGGCGCAAAGGAGCTGCTGCCGATTGGCGGCGTTCCACTCGTCCTGCGGGTGATGGAGGAATGCGCCGCGAGCGGGATCGACGAAGTGATGATCGTAACCGCGCCCGGGAAAAAAGATCTGAGAGATGCGGTGCTCGCGGCCGCCGGGTCCGAAGGAATGCCCGCCAAGGTCGAGGTCGAGATCCAGGAGGAGCCGCGCGGGCTCGCCGACGCTATTCGACTAGGGAGATTTTTCGCCCACGGCGCTCCGTTGGCGATCGCGTTTCCGGACAAGCTCTTCATAGGTGCTGCCCCCGGACTCTCGCAGTTGACCGGTGTCTACGAGCGTACGGGCAAGAGCGTCGTCGCGATCGTGAGGCTCACCGCGGCGAACAAGGATCGGTATGGCCCGACCGCGATCTATCCCGGGCGCGCGGTGGAGAACGAGTTCATCATCGAGCGCGTTCCGGACAAGGGCCCGCGCGAGAAGGGGTTCGATCTCAGAGGCGCGGCGACCGCTTTTACCGGCGTTGGCCGCTACGTATTTCTACCGGGGATCTTCGCGACGATCGACGAAGTCGAGGCCCATCTCCCCAGCGGTAAAGTGCTGGACGTCGAACCCGTGCTGCAGCTGCTCCACCAACGACACAAGCTCACCGGATGCGTGATCCGCGGAGATTTCCTCGACGTCGGACTTCCGTCGGGATATCAGGAAGCCGTCGTGCGATTCGGGGCCCAGCAGGAGCGAGATGAGTGATCGCCGGCTGACTACTCCGCCGCCGCCGAGTAGCGAGCGCGGAGATACTCGAGGTACGGGGCGTCCGTCGGCCGAATGGCACTGTCCAACCGAACAAAGAGCTGCTGGTAGGTCAGGGCCAGGAACCGAATCTCGTCACCAACGAGGTCTCTGAATCGCGCGACTTCATCGGCGTGCGTCTCACGCTCTGGACACTTCAAGTCGAAGTAGATGTAGTAGAGCGAGTACGCGCCGGGTTTCTTCCTGGCGAGACCCAGCGCGTGCTTCAGCAGCTGCGGTACGTCGAGGAACACGAACGGCCCGGTCTCCTTGAATTGGTTTGCGAGCGCCTGGCACTTGGGCAGCCCCTGCAGAGCCCACAGGTCTTTTCCGTCGGGGAAATACTTCGGATCGAGGATGCGTTCGCGCGGGTTGAGCCATTCGGTGAACTTGCTTTCGATCGCGACGAACTGATCTCCCTCGAGCGCGATCACCACATCGACATTCGGCGGATTCCCTTTGAGGCCGGTGGGAAAGTGCTCCTCGAAGCTGATGCCGGAGATCTTGGGGTTCAGCCCGAGTGCTTGCCGCAGCGGAGCCGGATCGCGTGACCGCCAGTAGTCGAACACGTTGGCGGTAAGCGCCGCAGACGAGCGCAACGCGCGCATTTTCGGTGGTCGAAGTCCACGCTCGCGCAGTTCTCCCCCGCTGCCCCTCTCAAAATCCTTCAAGGCGCCGGCGGAAAGAGTCCCCTGCAGGTTGTCGGAGAGGGATGGCAGGTATGCGTTCTTCGGCTGGAGCCCTTTGCTCTTGGCCCAGCGCGTTTGCTGTTCTATGACTGAAGGAATGGAAGCCGTCATCGGTTGTACCTCAGGCCTGGAGATGCGCGTCACGCGCTGTCAACAAGCTGGAACAACCTGCGTCTTCGAACCGCACTTGGGGGTTACAACGTGCCGAGTGGGCAGTTGAGACGGTGGCCTAACCCGCTGCCTACTATAGATATACCCAATTCTGACTCCAATAGCGATGCTCGCGCCGATCTCGCGTTACAGACGAGTGGCGTCCGTAGTCCTTCAGATACAATGAGTCCAGCTGTCTCCTCCTCCAAATCCCCTTCAAGCAGCGACCATCGCATCCGGGCGGTAACGGTTGATGGTCGAAAATACGGCGTATCCCTGCGCGTCCTTTTTGACGGGGTCGAGCACGTCGGTCGCCTCCGGTTCACCGATGGATCGACCTCGGCCACGTTCCAGGATCACGGCTCGATTCCCGGCACCACCCTCGAGGACGCCGTCCACAAAGCCCAGGAAATGTCGCCGACAGAGATGGAGCAGCGCTGTTATCGCGCGCTGTCGGAGAAGCGTCGATTCAGCAAGCTCCGCAACGCCACTGACGAGATGATCGAAAAGATCAAGGTTCTGAATCGAGTCGCCGTCGGTCTCGAAAAGGGAATTGTCGAACGTGAAGCCGGACAGAAGGAGCTGGCGGAGGTTGAGGGCGAGCTGCTGGACATAGTCAGGCGTTTTCGCGACCACGCTGGCGTAGAGGACGGGTCGGAGTAGCAGCCGGCGAACTAGCGCTTGCGAAAACCCCCGACGTAATCCGCGAGGTTGGCGGACTCCAGGATTTTGTTCCACCTCGGGTCGCTACGCACGGGATCCCACGTTTTGTCCAACAGTGGCGAGTAAGCGGTGAAGACGGCGATCTCGTGATTCTTCACCGCGACCTGCATTTCGTCGAGCGCGGTCGAACGGTCACCCAATCCGAGGTGACAGATCGCCCGGGGTACCCACGACACCGGCTCTTTTGCTGCCCGCGCTTCGATTTCCTGCAGCAACTTTCTCGCATCATCAGTCC
>JALYZH010000093.1 GCA_030948945.1 Gemmatimonadota bacterium
AGGGCTGGTTGTTCTCATAGACACGAAGCAGCGTCAGGTCGAGATCGTACCGCGGGTAGGTGAAGTTGTCCGGGTCGCCTCCGAAGAACGCGATGTCTCCCTCCGGAGCCATCACCAGGCGAACATCGTTGAAGCGGCGGTAGCGGTACAGGGAGTACATCCCGCCCTGATATAGCGTCACGACCTGACAGGTGAGCTGAGTTTGCTGATTGCACTCTGTCTGTATCTGCGTGGTCACCGCGGTTCGCTGCGCTGCCTGATCAGCCGGCTTTTGCGCGGTGATGGCGGCGCGCACTCTGCTCGTGACGTCCTGAATCGACTGCAGCTGATCGACATAGAGGCCGGCGCACTTCTTCTCGTCGGCCAGCGTGGCCGCAGCGAATCCGGTCTGGATGTAGTTCGAGTCGGCCGGCGAGGAGCTGGCCGTGCAGTCGCGCCCGCAGTGGTGGTTGGTCATCACCAGCCCATGAGCCGACACGAATGAGGCCGAGCAGTTCGGAAGTCGGACAGATGCGAGACGAACGTGATCGAGCCACTTCTGGTCGGGGACGAAGTTGTACGTCCGGCGCCAATATTCGAGCGGAGGCGCGTCAAAGGTCCACATCGTGCCGAACTCCGGCTTGTACGTCGCGGCCGGCAGCTGATTGGCTACCGTTGCCTGCCGCGCTGTGGTGCTCTGTGCGGATGCCTGCGCCGATGCGACCAGCGCGGCGGAGAGCGCCAACGCGCGGAGAATTGATCTACTCGTGAGCATTGTCGTCATTCCCTTTTCGTGGAGGTTTTGCCACCCAACTTGCAAGATACCGACCGCGAACACCTCTTGGCTTGTAGCGCCGTCCGGGCTGGCCTAGATTGCACGGACTTGTCCGAAACCTTCATTGGTCATCGATGTCACAGCGCGATCGCACGCTTCAGGAAACCACCACCACACTCACTCCCGCCGAGGCGCTGGCGGCCGCGAAGAGGTTTTTCTCTCGGCAGAACGGTGTCTATGCCGCGTTCCCGGAACAGGAGAGCGCGAAACACATCACGCTGCGCGGTCAGGGCGGAGAAGAAGTGGTGATCGCTGTCTCTCCGGATGCTGGCGGGACGAAGGTGACGGGATCTACCTACCTTTTCGATCAACAAGTTGCCCGCTTTCTCGCCACTCTCGCGCCGGTACCCCTGAAAGTCCTCGATACGGGCGACCAATGACCGCGCCTGCCCCATTCGTAAACAGCCTTCGCACTCGCGGGGAGCCGTTCAAGCTCGGTAACCCGTCCGATAGGCCGCTTCGCCTGAAGGCGCAGGTTCTCGAGGCGTGGGACGCGATTCCCATCGACGCAAATCCGTCGGCGTCGGTCCGCAGCGTGAAACAGCTCGCCCTGCGCGAGTTATATCCCGACGTGAGACACGATGACGAATACATGGTCAAGCTCAACGGGTTCGAGGTTCTCGACGAAGACGCTCCGATCTCGTCCACGGCAGCAAGAAACGGATCGACTTTCCTCATCACCGACCGCCGCCGGCGACCGGTAGAATAGCGCGCGACGGTCCATGCGGGCCGCGTTCATTTCCCATAGCGATTGTGGTAGGCACGACACCGGATGGGGACATCCTGAGCACGTCGGCCGCCTGCGAGCCATCACACGTGCGCTTCGCGATGATCCTGGACTGTTTCACGAAGTCGACCATCTCGAAGGACGACACGCGACGATCGAGGAGCTCGAGCTCGTTCACGACCCCGCCTACATACGCTCGGTAAAGGAGATCGCCGAAAACGGTGGCGGGCGACTCGACGCTGATACGGTGGCGAGCAGTGGATCCTGGGACGCCGCTACCGCGGGAGCGGGCTGCGTCCTGACAGCCGTGGATTTTTCCGTAAGCGGCGTGCATCCGCGCAGCTTTTCCGCCGTACGACCGCCCGGTCATCATGCCGTTCATGACCGGGCGATGGGATTCTGTCTCTTCGGAAATGTCGCGCTCGCGGCTCACTATGCACGAAGGAAGCATGGTCTCCAGCGAGTTCTGATTGTCGACTGGGACGTCCATCACGGGAACGGCACCCAGGCCCTCGTCGAAAATGAGCCGGATATCCATTTCGTCTCGATGCATCAGTGGCCGTGGTATCCAGGGACCGGCGCAGCCGACGATCGGGGACCGCATGGTACAGTCTGGAACGTCCCCCAACCCGCGGGCCTGCCCCGTGCCGAATACGTCCGAGCGTTCGAGACCGCCGTCGACGACGCTACGCGAGGCTTCGTGCCCGACCTTATTCTCATTTCCGCGGGTTTCGATTCCCTTGCTGGTGATCCGCTCGGGGGATTCACACTGGAGATCGAGGATTTCGAGTTCCTCACTCGCTCGCTGGTCGCACGCGCGGACTCCTGGTGCGCGGGACGCGTAGTGAGCGCGCTCGAGGGCGGCTACGCTCCCGATCGGCTGGCTCAGGCGAGCGTGCGTCACCTGGCCGCACTTCGCGCTTAGCCGCTATCTTCAAACCATGAGCTCCCGGGACGTCGCGGCGCCCCATCCTCCAACCCCTGTCCCAATCCGTCGCACTTCTTCGACATGCAGAAGAGCTCGATGAGCACTGCACTGAAACCCCTACAGGACGTGCGCCCCACGGCGGAGCCGCAGCTGTGGAGCTGTCACACGGACGCCAGCGGGAAGATCAGGCAGGGACTCTCCATCGAAGAGATCGGCGAGGCGCTCGCCTCGGGCGAAGGGACTCTCTGGGTGGACATCGATACCCGATCGACTCAACAGGTTGCGCTCCTCAAGGATCTCTTCCATTTCCACCCGCTCGCCATTGAAGAGGCCGTCATCCCGGAGTCGCGCGTCAAGCTGGAGGAGTTTGACCGCTACGTACTGCTGATCGTGCGTACGGTTGCCTTCTGCGAAACCACCCAGGATCCCTACGACCTGGACACCGTGAACATCAGCTTCTTCCTCGGCAAGAACTTCCTCGTCACCGTTCACGGAGCGAACACCAATCCCGTCGAAACGACCGCGGAGCTGCTGACGCGGAAGCCGGA
>JALYZH010000099.1 GCA_030948945.1 Gemmatimonadota bacterium
CTAACGCAGATTGAGAGCGCGCTCCTTCCTGATAGTTTGGAGTTGTCGGACTTCAAACAAAAGGAAGGAGCAGCGACCATGCGAAGCACGGCGATTCAGTATGTCGGTATCGATGTGCATCAGGCAACTCTGGTGTGCGTCGTCAAAGATGAAACGGGTCAGACGACCATCGAGTCGAAGGTGGCGACTCGTCGGGAAGCGATCGAGAGTTTCGTTCGCGGCCTGGGTGGGCGGGTTCGTATCGCGTTCGAAGAAGGCACCCAGGCGCAGTGGTTGTATGAACTGTTGCGGCCGATCAGCGAGCAGGTGATCGTGTGCGATCCACGAAAGATCGCCACGAAAGGGAACAAAGACGATCAGCGCGACGCGGAGCGGCTGTGCGAACTGCTGCGACTCAACGCACTGAAGCCGATTTTCCACAATCACGGCGATCGAAAGCTCAAAGAGTTGGTGCAATGCTACGAGGCGTTGGTCGACGATTCGTTGCGGGTGATGTTGCGGATCAGAGCGATCTACCGCTCGCGAGCGATCGCGGCGAAGGGGCGGTCGGTCTATAACCCGGCGCGACGCTCGGAATGGCTCGAGCAGATCACCGATGGCGGCGGATACTTCCGCGCTGAGCAGCTGTACATGCAGCTCGACCACCTTCTCGAGTTGCGCCGCCGCGCGCGCACGATGGTGTTGCGTCAAGCATGTAACCAGCGGGCATATCGGCTCCTGCGGACGGTGCCGGGGATTGGGCCGCTTCGCGCGGCAGAGATCATTGCGATCATCGGCGATCCGCATCGCTTTCGTACAAAGAGACAGCTGTGGGCTTACGCCGGCCTTGGGATCATCACGCGCAGCAGCGGCGAGTGGATCCCGGACTCGGCAACCGGACGGATTCGCCGGAGCTCGCGTGCGCCAATGACGCGGGGTCTGAATCCGAACTTCAACCGGCCGCTGAAGAAGATTTTCAAGATGGCGGCGCACGATGTGACCGGCAGACCTGGGGAACTCGATCAACGGTACCGACAAATGATCGAGCGGGGGATGCGTCCGGAGATGGCGTATCTCACGCTCGCACGAAAAATCGCGGCAGTCGTTCTTGCCATTTGGAAGAAAGGAGTGTCGTTCGATCCACGTCTCATCGCGCAATCGGTCTGAACGATCTGCACGGCACGCGGAGTTGAATCACTGCTGTTTGCCGCTCAGGTCGATGGTTCGAGGGTGAGTATCAAAGCGCCGAGTGGCCCGTGCATCACCAAGGTCCTCGTCTAACTCTATGCCCCCTCGGAGAACCAGAATCAGCGTTAGGCCATCGAGTCTCAGATAGAACCATGGTTCACACCAAAGAAACGATACGCGCTGAAGACGTCCTCGATCCGGCATCTGTTGAATGCAGCGATCCACCCGCCCGACCCCGCGCAAATCACATTCGGGGCTGACTGCAAAAAGAGCGACGTCGTCGTCCGAGGGGAAATCTGTCCTTGACAATCGCTCTCATAGAACTAGCCGCTGCACGGGACGCGGCCCCGTTCGCGGCCGTGTTATCTCATTCTTCACGTTCGGCTATGCCGGCGTGTGAAGGGCCGCGCCGGTGAGCGGCCGGCCCGTTGGGCGGCCACCTAACAAGTCCACGTGGCGAGATTGGCCGACATACTGGCGAACATTTCCGAACGCGCCGGAGAGTCTTTGTCCATCGAGCAACTCATCCAACTCTGGTCCCGCTTCGTCAACGAAGTCGAAGCGGGGTACACACTCGGCGCATACGATTACGTCGAGGAACTCTTCATCAGCGACTATTTGCAGGAAATCATCGAACAGTCAGACGCTTCGTCCTCGCAGCACGTCTCCTCAACGGTTCGGCCTCACGATGAACGCTTTCGATTTGCTACGGTGGATAGCTCGCGGCCATTCATCGCCCCAGCAAACACGCAAGGTTTCTGGTGGTTTCGGGTGCCGCGCCGGCTATCCGTCGCGCTCGAAGCCGAATTGCGCTCGGAAGGGACCATCACGTAATGCGTCGCGAGTTCCAGCCTTCGGCCCGCCGATCTGTTAGTTTGTTTTGCATTGACTGCGCGGCGGGCCGAAGCCGCTCAGCAACGTTAGCCCGACGGAATCGCGGTTCGCGCTGACCGGAACTGACATAGCATTTCGTTCATGCCGGTTCCCGATTTTCAGACCCTCATGCTCCCACTCCTGCGCTTCGCGGGTGATGCCAAAGAGCATTCCGTCGGGGAGGCGCGTGCCGCAATAGCGTCCGACTTCAAGCTCACGTCGGACGAACTTGCTCAGAAACTTCCGAGCGGTCGCGCGCCATTGTTCGCAAACAGGCTTGCATGGGCAAAGCAATACCTCTCGGCAGCGGGTCTTCTCGATACCTCGAAAAGGGCACATTTCGTCATAACCTCAGATGGCGCAGAGCTCCTGGACCACCTGACTCTCGCGCTGCAGCCGACGCCGACCGGCGGGTTACTGCATTCACTTTTGGTACGATCCCGCGTGCCGGCCGGCGCGGCTGAGCGCTGGCCGTTTGGTGCTCCCGGGACGAACTGATCGGTCTCGCAATTGCCGGAAGGTGATGCCGAGATCGAAGGAGCGGTGACACAATGCTATGGAACGCGAAGCTGATCGCGGGAATCCTGGTCGTGGCGGCGGCACTGTATTACTGGCTGATACAATTGCGAACGGGGATGCCCAATGTGCCGCTTCTGTACATCTTCACCTTCCGCTTGTTTCCGTTTGCGGACGTGCTGTGGACAATTGCGGGAATTGCGCTCTTGTATCGGGGCTACGAGGAGGCTCGCACGACGTGACGTTTCCATAGGAAATCAGTCGCGTTCACGCGAGACCAGGAGCTGCGCGGCGGGCGAAAGCCGCTCAGCTCGGAACGCTCGCCGCACGTTGAACCGATGCCAAAGGTGAGGTCAGTGTTTCGTGACTTCGTTCGACATGTCGTCAACGGCGAGATCGACGAAGTGTCCCGCCTACTGGCGGCCAGTCCCACTCTTGCCACAGCGCCGGCCGGGGTTGGCGCTGCCCGCGATGCCGCAACAGACTTCTTTTTCACCGAAATCGCCCACTATCTTTACGCCGGTGACACGGCTCTCCACATGGCTGCCGCCGCGTTTCGGCGTCCGATCGCAATGCTGCTCGTCGCGCACGGGGCGGATTGCCACGCGAAGAATCGGCGCGGCGCCCAACCCCTTCACTATGCGGCGGACGCCAACCACCGGGAACCGACGGCACAGGCGGAGACGATCGAGTACCTCTTGTCGATTGGCGCAGACCCCGACGCTTTGGACAAAAGCGGCGTGGCGCCGCTGCACCGAGCGGTGCGAACACGGTCGTTGCCAGCAGTCCGGGCTCTGTTGGATGGCGGCGCCAACCCGAGGGCGCCTAACAACTCCGGCTCGACGCCCCTGCACCTTGCCGTTCAAACCACTGGGCGAGGAGGAAGCGGCTCTGAGCACGCTCGTCAGCAGCAGACGGGCATCATCAGGCTTTTGATGGAGCGCGGCGCAAACCCGAGCGACAAAGACGGGCGTGGTAAGCAGGTGAGTCAGGCGGTGACGAGTGCGTGGATTCGAACCTTGCTCATCCAAGGGTCCGGCTAACTCGACCGCGCGGATTGCATCCTGCCCGACACGCAGACAGTTGTACCAGACAACACAGCAGTACGGACCGCGCTATGGCGTGCGTTGCACGTAGAACTAGACTCGCCTCCTCACGTCTTCGAGGATGTGGTTGGCTTGAAACTGGTGGCTCCCGATGACGGATGGCGCAATCGTCCGGATATGAGTCCGTTTACGAGGCCTTTTCGCGCCTCAATCGTGGCTCGCGCCCGCTTTGTCGAAGATCTCGTTACAGAACAAGCCACGCGGGGCATTTCGCAGTACGTCATTCTCGGCGCAGGGCTGGACACCTTCGCACAGCGAAAGCCGGAACTTGCCTCGGGCATGGACGTGTTCGAGATCGACCAGCCCGCCACGCAGGAATGGAAAAGCCGGCGCCTGATAGAGCTCGGCTTCGGCATCCCATCGTTCCTGCATCTCGTACCGGTGAATTTCGAGGCGGGAGAGGCTTGGTGGGAGCAGCTGGGCGCATCAGATTTCGATTTCAATAAACCTGCGATTGTGGCTTCTACTGGCGTCAGTATGTATTTGACCAAAGAAGCGATCATGGGGACGCTGCGACAGGTCGCAACGCTCGTGCAGGGTTCGACATTCGTCATGTCGTTCATGCTACCCATTGAGCTTAACGATCCCGAAATACGTCCCGGTGTCGAGCGCGCGGCAGCGGGTGCAAAGGCGAATGGCACACCCTGGCTTAGTTTTTTCACGCCGGTCGAGATACTGGCGCTGGCGCGCGACGCAGGCTTTGGGAAAGTTGAGCACATATCAGCAGCGGCGCTCGCGGAATGCTATTTCGCGGACAGGGCAGACGGTCTGCGTCCGCCGAGCAATTCGGAAGAATTGCTGGTGGCGACTACGTAGCAGTCTAACAATGCATTCAAGCCGATGCCGCTCCGCGGCGCGGACAAGTGCGCTACCATTCGCGGCGGTCGGCGCCGCTGAAGCGCCGAGCCGTCAGGTGCCGGGAGAAGCAACTGGAAAGCCGAAGGTTGAGCTGCCCATTCGTAGCCGGTGACATGGTTCGGTATTCGCCAGCGCCGCGCGGCCGCGGTTTCGCAGCGAACACGTCACTCCATAAACTTTGAGCCGGGGCACGCCTACCGCGTATCTCGCATCGAGAAGAATGCATATCAACTCAGCCGCTGGAGGGGACTTCGGCGTCAGAATGAGGAGCCTCTATGAGCACAAAGACGGATACTCAGAAGTCCGCCAGGAGCGCCACCGTGACCGGCAAGGCGCCCAAGGGATTCACGGACGAGGAACGAGCCGCGATGAAGGAACGCGTCCAGGAGCTGAAGGCGGAAGCGCGCCGCGGCCCGCGCGCTAAGAAGGCGGACGGGGAAAGCGACGTGCTCGCGAAGATTGCCGAGATGCCGAAACCGGATCGCGCCATGGCCGAGCGGCTCCATGCCATCATCAAAGCCAGCGCACCAGCCCTCTCGCCGAGAACGTGGTACGGGATGCCCGCGTACGCCAGGGACGGCAACGTCGTCTGCTTCTTCCAAAGTGCGCACAAGTTCAAGGCGAGGTACGCGACGTTCGGTTTCAGCGACAAAGCGAAACTCGACGAAGGCACCGTTTGGCCGGTCGCATACGCGCTGAAGGAGTTGACCGCCGCCGACGAGGCGAGGATCGGCGCGCTCGTGAAGAAAGCGGTGAGCTGAGGAGGTCTCTGCACTTTCAGGCGCGATAATCACGTCAATGCACTGCATCTTCATCTATGGTCCGGTGGCCTCAGGCAAGCTTACGGTCGCCACCGTTCTTCATACTCTTTCTGATCTCCCGGTCTTTCACAATCACTACGCCGTGGACGCGGCACTGGCACTTTTCGAGTTTGGCTCACCGGGATTCATACGGCTTCGCGAACTGATCTGGCTCTCCGCGTTCCGCGAGGCCGTCCGCGAGGATCGCTCGTTCATCTTCACATTCAATCCAGAGGCCTCCGTGCCACCGGCCTTCATTGACAACGCAGTCACGATCGTTACGCGTGGAGGGGGCAGCGTCTCCTTCATTGCGCTTACATGCAGCGATACGGTCATCGAATCCCGCCTTACGTCAAGCAGCCGCACCAAGTTTCGGAAGCTCAAGTCACTGGAGCAGTATCGCCACCTCCGGCAGAGTGGAGCCTTCACCTTCGAGTCTCTACCCGAACCCGATCTCACGATCGCAACGGATATGGTCACTCCCGAGGAAGCCGCCAATCGAATCTATGAGCTCTTGGGGAGCCGCGCTACCCGACCCATCGTTGCAGCGGACTCGCTACATTAGTTTTGTGGCCGCAGTAGGAATGTTGCTGTCTGTCTTGGAGGCGCAACCGGCTGCGTCGTCAGCCCCCCGGTATACTTACGCGATGGCCATCCGAATCGTGTATTGCGACACGTGAGCCACGACGGCGACAAAGGCAGCGAGGTTCGCTGCGATGATCCAGGATACTCTCGGGCTGCCTGTCGAACTCGAGAAGGGCCGGCAGGGCCAGTTCGAAGTCCTCGTGAACGGTCGATCAGTCGCTTCGCGCAAGGGTGGGCTGTTCGCCAGGCTGCTGAACAGACCGTGGCCCACCGGTGACGATGTTGTAGCTGCTGTGCGGGCCGCGCTTTAGGACGCACCGCGTCTGCCGCGAGAGGCGTAAGCTCGTTGAAACGGTTGACATCGGAGCCATCATGACGAAGTTCGCGTCCCACGCTGCAGGCACTCTTCCGGAGATGATCATTTCAGCCTGGAACACCGACAATCGCGTGACGACGTTTCTCGTCGAGAATCTGTCCCGCGAACTCCTGCTGTCAACAATCCCCGGAACTACCCGGCGCACGATAGGGATGGTCGTCTGTCACATTCACAACGCCAGATGCACGTGGGTCAGGATGCTCGGCCAGGAACATGGGATCGTGCCGCCGGCAAAAATCGATCGCCACAACGTCCAGCACAAACAGCTGGTTGCCGCGCTGAATCGAAGCGGTCGCGCGGTTGCCCGGCTGCTGCTGCTCGGCTGTGAGCGTGACGGCCGTATTCCGCCTTCAAGGTCCTATGTCTGGCGAAATCTTCAGCTCGACATGGGTCACGTATTTGCTTACCTCGTTGCGCATCAGGCGCATCATCGTGGCCAAATCGTCCTGGCAGCCCGCCAACTCGGGCATTCGCTTTCTCCCAACATCTCAGGTGGCCTTTGGCAATGGAGGCGACGTGCCAAAGAACTCAGCCCTTAAGGTTCTACGCCAAACGATGTGACAAGCACGGAGTCGCTCTCTGTCTTTCCTGCGTAGGAAGCTGAGATGGTGACGACGACAGGCGTTGCAACTCGCTTGGTCTTCGTGAAGAAATTCGTCGAGGATGCCTTGATTTTCCGCGTACGGCGCCCTGGGGCTCTTGCCAGCAGCAAACGGTCCCGCGACGTCGGGAAAACTCATGCTGCGCGGTCTTTCGAACGAATCGATCGCGCGCGAGCTCGACATTTCGCAGCAGACGGTGAAGTCGCACGTGCACAGCATCCTGGGAAAGCGCGGCCTGCATAGCCGCGCCGAGTTTCTAGCCGCTGTTCTTCAAGCGCGTTGAATCCGTTCAAACCACGATGCGCTGCACAGTCCAGAAGATGCCGGTGGCCGCGATGAGCGCAGATGCGGGCATCACGAAGCGGTGTCGATACCAGGGCCGGGTTCGAGCCCACCATGCGACGAGCAGCCAGGCGGCAGCGATGACGGTGAGTTGTCCCGCTTCGACACCGACATTGAACGTGATCAGCGCGGGAAGGAACTGGCCGCGCGGGAGACCGAGATCTTTCAGCACGCCGGCGAAGCCCATCCCGTGCAGCAGACCGAATGCGAAGACGATTGCCACGCGCCACGGTTTGAGCTGCGACGTCGTCAGATTCTCGATGGCCACGTACGCGATCGACAGCGCGATCGCGGGCTCGACGACTCGCGGCGAAATCGACACCAGCCCGTAAATCGTGAGCCCGAGCGTGATCGAGTGCGCGATGGTGAAAGCCGTTACCTGCGCCAGTACCGGCTTGAGTCTCGTCGAGAGCAGGAAGATGCCGAGGACGAAGAGAATGTGGTCGAGACCGTGCGGGACGATGTGCGTGAATCCGAGCGCCAGGTATTGCCGGACGATGTCGAGGCGCGACGGAGGAATGATGTCGCCTGCGATCGGAAACGCGGCGCTTGTTTGATCGCCCTCGAGCCATTGCCGCGCCGGCTCGCCGTGCCCCTCGTTCTGCAGAGTCAGCGCATAGGCAGCGTACGTCAGGTTGTAACGCCACGTGAAGTTACTCGCGGACTCGGGTAGAGGTCCGCTGAGCTCGATCATTTCCGGCACTTTCACTGTCACGTTAGGCGCGACGCGAACCCCGCCGAATCGAATTTCGGAGGCCGCCGCCAACGCGGGCGCAAATGCGCGCAATCGCTCATTGAGCGCGGCCGGCGGAAGCTGCGGGGAGCGAGGACGCCCCGCGCCAGCCTCGAGTTTGTTGAGCAGCGCCTGCGGCGCGGTCACGATCTGGATTACGTACGTGTGGTCCTTGCGAAAAAGAGCATGGACTTGCGTCGTGCCGATCTCGTGCGCCGAAGCCACGGGGACGATCAGCACGACTGTGATGCAAATCAGCGCTCGAAGGTGAGCGACGCCCACAGACTCTCCCAATCGACGTTAGAACCGGCCGGCGCCGGCACCATGTAGACCGACTTCACGAGCCAGACACCGGCTTTCGGCAGCGAGAACGACACGCGGCCGTGCGAGTCGGTACGCGCGCTGAGCCGTGCGGCCGGATCATCGCGATGGATCGCACTGACCAGCGCGGCGGCGAGCGGTTTTCCCTCGAACAGCAGTCGCACGCGAAGGGGAGCGGTGACGAGCGGATTGGTCTCTGGAACAATTTCGTAGCGATAGCCGAAGGGCTGATCGAATTTTCCGGACGTGCCTCCGGCGGCAACGAGCGACTTTGCGTAGCGATAGAAACGCTCGCGGTCACTCTTCTGCGATTCACCACGCTCTGCGCGCAATCGACGGATCGATTCCAATCCTTCGGTCTGCAGAAACGTATCGAATTTGTCGGCGGTCAGTTCCAATGGATAGGACTTGCTGCGGTAGCCGATGACGGCCAGGCCCGGCTTTTCGACACGCAGGTATCCGGCTGGATCCTGATTCTCGACGCCGCCGACCTGCCGCTCTCCTGCCGCATCGCGAACGATGAAGCTGTCGAGGAGTTGAGCGCTGCGCGGGACGGCGTCACCGACAAAATCCTGACCGACGCGAAGCGCCGCCGTCATCGTCTGGCCGACAGCGGGACGAAAGGTAGATGGCTCGATCCAGAAATCGTGCGCGCTGGCCGGGCGCATCGAGAAGATCATGCAGCAGCATGCGAAAAGTTCAATGAGTCGACGCAATGTGTAGCTCCTCAGGTGATCGAAGACGGGCGCGGCCGAGACCGCACCCGTCGACGAGTCGTTTACCACTGGAAAAGATCGCGGAAAATGTTCGAGCTCGTGCTGCTCTTTGCGAAGGGAGTGCTCGCGGGAAACTGTCCCATGATGTACATCGGACTTCCGGTGGCGTTGTCGATGACCGAGGCGTACGGCACGATCGTGCCGAGACCCTGGACCAACCGGAACTCCGCACTTCCGACGTCGAAGAACGTAGACGTGATCGACGACACCGAGAACTGCGTTTGAGTGAAATTGCCCGGAGGGAGAGAAACGATTTTCGTGCCCAGCGACGTGCCGTTTGCATCACGGATGGTGATCTGTACGGCCAACGTGGCGCCGCCCGCGCTGCCGGCACCGGCGAGGAAGCCGATGTTGGTTCGCGTTGAACCGTTGTTGGAAATGCCGGGGATGATGGCCACCTGGGTGTTATCGGAGCGGCCGGTCGAGTTCTCGAAGAAGTCGCGCGCGGGCGTGACGGTCTGACCGAGCATCGCGCCGTTGGCGCCGGTCAGATACGAACGACTGGTGACCGCAAAGGGCTTGTCGCCGCCGAGAATCAAAGCGCCGGAGGCGTTCGTCATGCCCCGATATCCTTTGAGCACGTCCTTCAGCACCACGGTGCCGTTGGCCGGGACCATGACACTGTTGTTAATGGCATCGGTGGTCAGCGGAAAGATGTTGTCGGAGTTGTTCTCTCCGCTCTCCACCACGATGAGCTGCACGGTGAGCGGCGTCGATTGAAAGTTTGTGATCGTCACGTCGCTCATCCAGATGCCGTTGCGACCTGCGGTGTGACTGACCACCGGGATCACGTAGGTGTCCGAGAAGACGCTCTGCGCATGCGCAATCGTTGGAACGATCAGCAGGCCGAGGATGATGCTGCTTAATATTTTCCTGTACATGTTGTCCTTCCTACTCATGGATTCGCGTGGGGCCGGCTGTCGAAGCCTTGATTCGGCAGCGCGACATACGGGAAGGTGCTGAGGAACGGTTTGTCGTTCGCGTCGACTCCGTCGGTCAGCGCATTGTTAGGCGACACGTTGAAACCAGGCACCAGAACGCCGGCCACTACGCGAAGCTCGATGTCGACGACATCGTCCGCCAGGCGACGGCCGTTGGGAAATCCTCCACTATCGCCGCCGATGACGCCGAGCCGGTTCACGCTGGTGGCCGGAGTAACGGGCGTCGCAACATTGAATCGGATCATCTCGGCCGGGACCACGTTAGGCGGCTGATTCGCTCCCGGAATGCCCGTCAGGAACACCTGCACCAGATCATTCCTCGGCGCCGGCGGAACTGAGAGACCGTAGAGCAATGTGTACAGCTTGGCCACTTCCGGATCGAGGATCCGGTTGCGGAATTCGGCGTTGCCGTCGAACAGAGCCTTGTCACCGCTCGGCTCCGAGCCGTTGAAGATGTCTTTGAACTTCAGCGACATCACGACTTCGTTGACCAGCGGCATGCCGAGGCGGGAAACCTGGGAGAAACCGCCGATGGTCTGACGGCCGGTGGAGCCCGTGTTCAGCACGGTCACGCGCGAACGGCTCGAAGTTGCCCAGACGCCGATGACCGCGTTCGAGGCGGTTGCGCTGGTGGGCACGGTGCCGCCGGCGACCAACTGCGAGATCGGAACCTGGATGGCGATGGTATGGACGTTGTAGCCCTTGAGCCCATCGACTCCGGGCGCAGAGCTGGCCATCGGCGGAACGCGATGAAGCTGTTGGATCGGCCGGAGGGTGAGCAGGTCGACGATCGCGCCGATGTCGACGAAGAACGGATCGTCGCGAGGGCCGGCGAAAACTTTGCCGCCGCCGTTCGGGAGTGTGAAGACCGCCGCGTTCGCGAGCGAGGCGTAGTCGGGTGTCGACTTCGGTCCGATGTTGGCCGGAGCGACCTGGAAATTGGAGCCGAGCGAGTTCATGCCGCCGCTGCGTCGCGCTCCCGTGATCCGGTTGACAGTGTAGAACTGCCGGAAGTTCAGGTTCGCCGAATCGAGCGTCAGCACCGGCCCGGTGTTGTAAAGAAAGGTGCTCGGATCGCGAATGTCGTTGCGGAACTGGAACTGATAAGTGATGTCTTCCTTCCCATCGCCGTTGTTGTCGATGTGAAGCTCGTACACGCCCGCCGGCGAGAAGTTATAGAAGTTCGGTCCGTTGGCCGGTTCTTCGAGCGGGATGTAGTTGGCGATGATGGTGATGGTGTCGGGAGCGTCGGGACTGCGGAAGATGTAGACATCGGTGTTGTCCATCGTCGGGTCTTCCGTGATGAGCGGAGCTTCCCGATGTGAGGACGCGAATAGGACTGCCGGTACGACGAAAAGCAATGCGCAAATGAGCGCGATACTGCGATTGAGCTGCATGATTCCTCCTGTTTTCAATTTGATTCCGGAGGGTGCACTGCAGGACAGAGTCCGAAGGATGTGTTTCTGCTGTGGGATTTATCCGAGGGTCGGGGTAGGAAAAGGCTTCAGTGGTCGAAGCACTTCTTCACTGCGCCCACCAGCTCATCGATGTGAAATGGCTTGCTGAGACGCGCGGCAATCAAATCGGAAGCGATCCGGTCGAGTGTTTTACGTGACCCCGCTGAAAGAACGACCACACATGGCGGGTCCTCCGTCTCTCTCAACTTGCGAAGGATCTCGGCGTCGCCGATCGGATCCTGAAGCACAAGGCTGAGGACGAGCACGCCGTACTTGGCCCCTTCCAGCCGTCGTAGCGCTTCCAGTCCGTTTTCACAAAGATCCACTTCGAAGTGAGAGTGCTTCAAGACCACGGAGACCATTTGCCGGGTCGGCGGGTCATCATCAACGACGAGGACGCGTTTTTCCAATGGAGAAAGGAAAGTATAGAACTGGCGACCACTGCGGTCTCGTAAGGATTACCCTACGCGGTGCGAGTCGACTCTGGCCGCTGCGTTGCTTCGAGCGGAGCCCGTGGAATTCCAGAAATTCCGACCTTCTGAATCCGCCTTTGCCGCGGCGTTCGTACATTTCCACATGTGGCGCGCCGCTCTCATGGCGATCATCCTTGCGGTCACTGTTGCCGCTGCGGCGGCGCAGCCGGTTGCGACGATCCATGGCCGCGTCATCGATTCCACCAAAGCCTTCCTCCCTGGAGTCACTGTCGAGGCCACTCCGCCCGGCGGCGGGAAAGCCATCGTCGCGATCTCAGGGCCTGAAGGAAACTACACACTCAGCGCCGGCCCGGGGACCTACGACGTCTCCTTCCGCCTGATCAACTTCGCAACGACCGTGAAGCGGGGTGTCTTTCTTGCTGCGGGCGAAACAACTTCAATCGATGCGACGCTTCATCTTTCTGCCAGTGCGGAGGTCGTGGTCACCGGCAAACAGACCTTTCGCAATCTTGCGGACCTCGGTGACCCGGTGAATGACTTGATCGGCATTGCTGATGCAGCGACGGTCGGAGTCATCACCGCCAGGGAGATCGAGCGCCGTCCGTTCTCGCGCGCCGGCGAGATCCTCGAGACGGTGCCGGGAGTGGTGGTCAGTCAGCACAGCGGAGAGGGGAAGGCCAACCAGTACTATCTGCGTGGCTTCAATCTCGATCACGGTACCGACATCGCCATCATGGTGGCCGGCGTCCCCGTGAACATGCCGACGCACGCGCACGGTCAGGGCTACGCAGATGCGAACTTCCTCATCCCCGAGCTCATCAGCGGCGTGCAGTACAAGAAGGGTCCGTACTACGCCGAAGAGGGGGACTTCGCCAGCGCCGGTGCAGTCAACATCAATTACCTCAATCTTCTCGATCACAGGATCGGCGTCGCGGAGGGAGGCACGTTCGGTTACATGCGCGCGCTTTTCGCTGAGTCGCCGAAGGTCGGCGACGGGTATCTGCTCTACGCAGTTGAATCGGAACGGAACAATGGGCCGTGGACGCGACCCGACCAGTACCGCAAGCTGAACGGCATTCTGCGCTTCTCGCGGGGCGATCAGCGTTCCGGTTTTTCGATGACCGCAATGGGTTACGACGCAAAATGGAACTCGACAGATCAGATTCCGGAGCGTGCATTCGGCGATGGATTGATCTCGCGGTTCGGGTCCATCGATCCGACGGACGGCGGCAAGACTCACCGCTACTCTTTATCGAGCGAGTGGCAACGCAACAGCTCGACGTCGCTCACGCAAGTTGCCGCTTACGGGATCGACTATCGACTCAACCTCTTCTCCAATTTCACCTACTTCCTCGATGATCCGGTGAACGGTGACCAGTTCGAGCAGGTCGATCGCCGGCACAGTTACGGTCTACGCGCTAGTCACCGCTGGCTGGCTGCCTGGGGCGGTGTGGCCGCCGAGAGCGTGATCGGATTGCAGGCGCGCATCGATGACATCGGGAATGTCGCTCTCTATCACACGCGCGATCGCGAGCGGCTCAGCGCCGTTCGTCAGGACGATGTCATGCAGAGAAGTGGCGCGGTATACGCGCAGGCATCGCTCCAATGGAGCGAACATCTTCGGACTGTGATTGGTCTGCGCGGGGATCGCTATCACTTTCGAGACCGCGCTGACAATCCGCTCAACGGCGGATCACGCGAAAGCTCTCTGGTCAGCCCGAAGGTGAGCGTCATTCTCGGTCCATGGCGCAACACAGAGTTTTACGCCAATGCTGGTTACGGATTCCACAGCAACGATGGTCGCGGCGCGACGATCCGCGTCGATCCAAGCAGCGGCGATCCGGTCCGTTCCGTCAACCCTCTCGTTCGCTCGAAAGGGACGGAGATCGGATTTCGCACCGCGCCGGTGCCGCGCTTCCACATGACCGCTTCCTTGTGGGCCCTCGACATCGCATCCGAGTTGCTCTTCACCGGAGATGCGGGCACGACGGAGGCCAGCCGGCCGAGCCGTCGTACCGGCATCGAGGTGGCGACGCTTTACAATCTGCTCGACTGGATCGCACTCGACGCGGACTACGCGTACTCACGCGCGCGGTTCAGCGACGCCGACCCGGCCGGCAACCGCATTCCCGGTGCAGTCGAGGGTGTCGCAACGGTGGGCCTCTCACTCATCGACGTCCACCGTTTCTCGGGTGAGCTGCGCGACCGCTACTTCGGTCCGCGGCCGCTCATCGAGAACAACAGCGTCCGTTCGAAGCCGTCGAATACCGTCAATGCGCGGATCAGCTATGCAGTGACGCCGCTCCTGAAGCTGAACCTCGATCTCTTCAACATCTTCAACGCGCAGGTCAGCGACGTCGATTACTTCTACCGCTCGCGCCTTCCGGGCGAACCGGCGGGCGGCGTCGACGACATTCACTTTCATCCGATCGAAAAGCGAGTCGTCCGTCTGGGCGTGAGTACCACATTCTGAGATCGGATTGCTCGAAGCTGGTGCGGAGGTTGCGTGGTGTTTGTCATGCGAGTGATCGGGCCGTTGAACGCAGCGCTGCCTCTGGGGATCGAGGACGACCTGTTCGCGTTTCCGGGCGATCACGTCGCGTACTTCTGGGAGAACGAAGAAGATTTTGCTCGCGGCGTCAGGTTTCTCGAGCTCGGTCTTCGGGAGGGTGACCATTGCATCGTATTCGGTTATGACGAAGCGAACTCGAAGGTGTTGCAGTTGCTGCAAGCCAGCGAACTTCCAGTCCAGGATCTCATCGACGCCGGTCATCTCGCCCTGCTGGGCGGACGAGATTCGAGTGATGCCATGCTCGAGGAGATCGGCAGCACAT
>JALYZH010000100.1 GCA_030948945.1 Gemmatimonadota bacterium
ACATCTTTTCCAGCTCCGCCTTGTCGCCGGTGTGGCGATAGTACTCGGCCACCAGGTAAATGAATTCGCCGTGACTGTCGTTCTCGGGAACCGGCGTCGCACCGTGTTCGTCGACGCAGCACGGTACTTTGCCGTTGTCGTACTGGTACTGCGCGTACCAGTCGATGAAATCCTTTACTTCCTTGTCGTGGCCGAGTCTGAGCAACGCACTCGATGTTAGCGAGCCGTCGCGGATCCAGGAGCGGGAGTAGCTCCGTGACCCTGGCTGGATCGCCGGGCCATCGCGATTGATGAGAATGTCCGCGAGTTGCATGCGCATCGTCTGGGTGTAACGGGCAGCCGATGGCGGAAGCGTGATGCTGACCGGACCCATCTTCTCGCGCCACTCAGCAGCTGTCTTCTCCAGCTGAGATGAGACCGCGCGCTCGCCCTGCCCGGGAAGCAAGGTGACGGTTGGTCCGGCCGCAGAGCGCAGCAACTGGGCGAGGCTCAGATCTCCGCCGTGAAGCGGCACCGCCAGGTCGATAGGACTCGACGTCGCGCGCGGACCGAGCTCGAGCTGATATCCGAACGCCGCCGACGCGTGGCCAGTGGGATCGGTGACGGAGATAGGTGTGGGAAGTTTACCGGTACGCAGCCAGTCGACGATGTTTCCATCGTTGAACGCGACCGCTCCAAAACCGCTCGGCGACGCTAGCGAACGCACGAACTTGTTGCCGGTGACGCGTGCAGTAGATCCCTGCAATGAGATCGTGTCGACTCGAGCAACACCCCCAGGAAGATTAAGGAACTGCCAAGGCGGATTTACCTGAAAAGGCCTGATCGCGAGATAAAGGGTTAGTCGGCGAAGCTTCCTGGAGTTGTTGGTGACGCTATAGCGCGCGTAGAGGACGGACGAATCCGACGCGCCCGCGGCGAACGCGCTAATAGTGAGATCCAGATCGTTTGCGCTCCACGTCACCTGTGGCAGTGGCAGCGATTCGCGATTGGGTGTCACGGAAGTCTTGGCATCATTCCAGGTGACGAGCTTGCCGTCAGTGAACAGGAATGGCTCGATTGAGAATTGTCCGCGTCCCACTTCGATCATTCCATCTTCATTGATCAGCGCTTCGGCGCTGTCGCGATCGACACCGATCACCGTCCAATACGATTGCTCACTCAGCAACGGCTTCGGGTAGCTCCCCCTCGGCGCATCCCTGGCAATTGTCATGAAGAAATCATTCTCGCTCATGGCCCAGTCGAGCGGCTCGATGCTGATGTCGCGGATGCCGTAACCGGCCTTGGTCTCAGGCGACGTGAGTACGATGCGCAGAAAGCGGGCATCGCTTTCCGGCATGTACAGATAATCGCGGAAGAGCGGGGAGGCTGCGATCGCCGTCTTGCTCGACGAAGCCACGATCTGCGCCAGTGGCGAGGCCGACACCCTGTTGACGGTGTAGAGCGTTCGCCAATTCTGTTTGTCGAGCGAGCCCTGCACTTCGTAGGAGCTCGCGCGCCGTCCGGGCTCCCACCCGATTACGAGTCCGCCGAATTCACGGCGCCCGAGGAAGTCGATGTCGATTGTCTCTGCGCCTGATGGCACTGTGCCGGGCGTCGCTGGAGTAGCCGTCACCGGTGTAGGAACCGCTCGCAGCGGCGCACTTCGCCAGGCGCTGTTCGCATCGGCATCGATTGCGCGACCGATTTCGTATCCCGGAAGCTGCGATGATGCAACTATACTCGGCGCGGGATAGAAGCGTGTAGCGGGGTCGAGCGGCGTAACCGCCAGATCGTCGAGCCAGAAGCTCCCCTTCCCACCCGAGCCCGCGGTAATCGCGATCTCAATTGCAGAAAAGCGCTTCAGCTCCTTGTCGGCGGCTGGCCCCCAGGCAAAGGAGATCTGCCGCTTCTTGCGGGTGAGCTTTTGCCAATCTTTCGGAAACTGGAAGTTGGGATTGTTCGACCACCAGACATTTTCACCTGTGGAGTCGATCATCTTGAGCTCGAGCGTGTTCGTCGGCGCGTCGCCCTTGATCCCCAGTGAG
>JALYZH010000113.1 GCA_030948945.1 Gemmatimonadota bacterium
GGCTGGTGGGGACGACGACGTACTCGGTGCCGCGCCGATACGCAGATATCCGTTTGCCGTTGGTGATCGCGCGCTCGAGAATGTCGTACTGCTTGTGCGTAAACTCAGCCAATGAACGTCTCCTTGCTCGTGCGGCCTACCTTTCGCCGCACCACTCGCCGACGACGCGCGAGAGCACTCTCGTTGCGCGCTCGATGTCGTCTACCGGCACGAATTCTTCCGCTGCGTGAGCAAGAGCAATGTCGCCCGGGCCAAAGCACACAGTCGGAATTCCGGCTTCATTGAGCAGGGCGGCATCCGTCCAAGCGGAAAGCCCTTCGATTCTGACCGGAATGTCTTCGCGCTCGACAGCGCCGACGAGCCTTTTCACTATCGCAGCACCAACCGGCACATCACTTGGAAGCTGTGCCGTACTCAATGTAACTCTGGCCTCGAATTCCGGTCGGCCCGCCTTCACGCGCGCGCAGGCGTCAGTGATTTCCAGCATCACTTTCTCGACGGATTCGCCGGGTATCGTTCGCCTTTCGATTGCCAGCTTGCACAGCTCGGGATAGGTCGACATTCCCACCCCGCCCTCGATAGTCGAGGCATGGAGCGAGCCGCGGCCAAGCAATGGATGGACTGGACCCGCTTGGCGGGTGTGCTCCAATCGGTCCAGTTCCGCGAGGAGCAGCCCCGCATGCATAATTGCGTCGACCCCGACGTCGTAGCGGCTGCCGTGCGCGGCTCTGCCCCGCAACTGGACATCGAACCAGGCGAATCCGCGGTGCGCGGGACAGATCGCGAGTCTGGTCGGTTCGGTGATGATCGCTTCCTCGGCGCGGATACCAGCCGCGAGGAGAGCGCGCACACCGAGACTCTCGTATTCTTCGTCCACGACGGCGGTGATGAGAACCTGGCGCTTCGAGTCCCGGCGGGTGCTGGTTGCAGCCGCGGCGCACATGGCCGCCAAACCGCCCTTCATGTCGGCCGAGCCTCGGCCGTAGATGTGGCCGTTGCGGAGATCGCCGGAGAATGGCTCGTGGATCATTCCCTCGACTCCGACTACATCGAGGTGACCGTTGAGCATGAGGGCGGGCGCATTGGCTGGTCCGATGCGCGCCACAACATTGGGACGACCAGGCGCGCCATCGATCAGTTGAACGGCAAAGCCCCAATCGTCGAGCACGGCGGCGAGGGTGTGAGCGCAATCACCCTCGCCCGGTGAGTCAGGAGCGAGGGTGGGATTTCTCGAGTCGATTCGTATCAGAGCGCGGGCGAGCGCGACCGCATCGCCACGCGGTATGACCACGACCTACCTTCTTTTCGCGGTCTTGCCTGAAGCTTTGGACTTCGACTTCGCGGCTGACTTGACTGGGTGCTTCTTCGCCGCGGGCTTCATCGTGGTTTTCCTGGCTGCCGGCTTCTTGGCGGGGGCAGCGTGCTTCGCCGCTGGCTTCGCGGCGTGCTTTATCGGAGCAGGCGCGTGATGTCGCTGCACCGCATGGGCGTGGGCGGGCGTCTCGACCTTGGCTGCGGGTTTCACCGCGGACGGCGCCGGCGGAGTAAATGGCTTTCTCTTGGAGTGTGAAGCCTCGACTTCGCGCATCAGCTTGTCGGCTTCTTCCTGCGTCATTTGTCCGCGGCGGACCATGTACTGGAGCAGGTCACGCGCGCTTTCGAGCACGAGGCCGGTAAGTCCGGCGGCCGCGCCTACGACATCTTTCATGGCCGCCGCCATTTTGCTGCCGGCCTCGAGGCTGATCTCGTGCGCCTTGGCCGCCATCTCGGCGACGGTATCTTTTACATCAGCCCCACGGTGGCCGGGACTGCGTTTTGGCGGCACCACGGGCGGAACTGCCGTGCCGACGGCGGGACCAGGTGCTGTGGGAGTAGCAACTGCTGGCTTTTCTCTATCGGGCATTTATGGACTCCGGTCAGCCGAAGGGGTGTTGCTGACGGGTGAAATCGCTGAAGTGCTTGGTTCACCCCGTGCAGGGGCTCGAACGGCGCTAAGTATATGATTTTTCGTGACTAAAACAAGGTGGGGTGACCTACATTCGCCCGGGCGCCTTAAGATGCCCACCGAAGGCATCTTTAAGGCCATTGACGCGACAGTAACTAAACATGCAAAAGCCATAAACGACCTATGAAGCTGAAAGTGCTGGATTTGAGCCGAGTGCTGGCTGGTCCGGTGTGCTCAATGGTGCTGGGGGACCTAGGTGCCGACGTCATCAAAATGGAGCGGCCGGGCTCTGGAGACGCGACTCGGGGTTGGGGACCGCCGTTCAACGACGATGGCGAGAGCGCCTACTTTTTGTCGGTCAACCGCAACAAGAAGAGCATCGCAGCCGATCTGTCTGACGGCGAAGATCGACGGGTTATCCAGAATCTCGCCGCTGAAGCGGATGTGGTCCTGGAGAATTTTCTGGACGGTGCCCTCGAGCGACTCGGACTGGATCCAGAAGAGCTTCTCGACAGGAACGACTCCCTCATCTGGTGCACGATCTCTGGCTTTGGCCCAAACAGCTCGCGCCCGGGCTATGACTTTGTCATTCAGGCCGAGTCGGGCTGGATGGCAATCACAGGGGAGCGCGACGGAGCTCCGATGAAAGTCGGTGTCGCGCTTGCTGACGTGGTGGCTGGAAAAGACGCGGCGATCGCGATTCTCGCGGCCGTGGCCGAGCGAACGAATGGGTCGCTAGCTCGGGCGAAGAGGCGAATTCACATATCACTCGCCGAGAGCGCGCGAGCCTCGCTCGTGAACGTTGCGCAGAACGTGCTCGTCTCCGGCCGCGATGCCGCACGGTGGGGAAATGCGCACCCCAATCTCGTTCCGTACCAGTTGTTCAATGCAGCGGACCGACCATTCGTCATCGCGGTGGGAAGCGATGGTCAGTGGCTTGCCTGCATGCGGGCGCTGGCCCTCGACGGTCTCGCCGATGACAGAACGTTGCACACCAATGCGGGCCGGGTGGAGAGTCGTGATCGAGTGGTCGCGGCAGTTGCGGAGAGAGTGAGAGAGATGGGCGCGCAGCACTGGATCGACCGACTGCAGGCGGCGGGTGTTCCGTGCGGATTGGTACGAACGGTCGCGGAGGCTTTGGCAGTTACCGATGCGTCTCCGCTTACAGGGGTGCCGCCCAGCGTGCCGGGCACCGTCCGATTGTTACCACCCAAGCTCGATGAGCACGGTGCCGCTATCCGAAGGTTGGGGTGGCGCGCCTTTCGGTGATGGCAGATATTATCACCCCGCCGGACTCTGGCTCGGGTGTTTGCTCATCATGAGGATTCGCTATGACGCGTAACTGGTTCTTGTCCGCCGGCGCTGTCGGCCTTCTGCTGGCCGTTACGGGATGCAATGAAGACCACACAACAGGACCGAAGGGGCAGGAAGCGTTCGCGCGATACGTGTCGCTTGGCACCAGTGTGAGTATGGGTTACATGAACGAAGGAGTGTTTTACGCCACGCAACAGACTGCGTGGCCCGCACTCCTCGCGCACCAGGCGTTTGCGGACAAGTTCACGAGTCCGTTGCTGCAGTCGCCGGGATGCTATTCGCCGTTGATCCCTCCGCTGCAATTCCAAACGCGCTTGAGCGGTGCTACCTATCCGAACATCAACGCCCAGGATCAGATATGCGCGCTCCTTGGGAACATCACGTTGCCGACGAACAACGTCGCCGTCGATGGCGCCACGACGTACCATGCGCTTCGTATCACGCCCGAGTCGACCGTGGCCACCCCGATCACCATCGACAGTGATCAGAGAAAGCGCTTGTACAAGGCGATTCTTGCTCCCGGGAAGACCCAGGTCACGTCCATGATGGCTCAGAATCCGACGCTGGTGTCGGTGGAGCTTGGATCCAATGAGGCTCTGCGTACTGTGTCGAGCGGCATCCTCATTCCTGCCGCCGCTTACCGTCAACCGGACAATACCTACACGTATTATCCGAACTCGGTGTGGCAGCCCCAGTACGACGCAATCGTCGACAGCATTGCGAAAACGGGCGCGAAAGCGCTGCTGGTTTCAGTGCCGCTGATCCCGAACATCGTTGGGGTCTATCCGGGCAGTGACTTCTACGCAGACCGCGCGACTTTTGCCGCTTTCAACATCACCATCGCTGCCGACTGCAACGGCAGCGGAGCTACGAACTCGATTTTCGCGTTCACCAAGGTACTGGTAGCGTTAGGGAGTCCGAAGCCCTACACCTTCAGCTGCGCGGACAACCCGGCAGCTGCTGATTTCATTCTGACCCAGGCGGATACGACGTTCATAAACGGTCTCATTCGTCAGATGAACACCCACATTCAGGCGCAGGCGGCGGCTCATTCGTGGGCCTATCTCGAATTGAACTCGGCGCTGGCCTCTTTCATCGCCAGGAAGACTCCGTTCAGCCTGTCCAAATTCCTGCAATGCACGAGGCCGTTTGGGCAATACATCGGTCTGGACGGGGTGCATCCAACGGTCGACGGGCAGCAAGCGATAGCGAATGCGGCTGCGGACGCGTTGAACGCCACGTATGGATTCGAAATACCGAAGAACGAAAGGCCGGTACTGACCGCGGCGCAGCTTTGCACGTAGCAATATCGAGCTGATACCGTTTTCGAAGGGCGGGGCCAAGAACCTCGCCCTTTTCGCATCATGAGGTACATCGGCAACAAGACCCGGCTCCTTCCTTTCATCCTCCGCACCTTGAGAAGGACCGGGATCGGTGTGGGCTCTGCTCACGATGCGTTTGCTGGAACAGCGAGCGTCAGTCGCGCGCTGAAGGAGAAGGGCTGGAGTGTTCACTCGAGCGATCTCCTCATGTCGTCGTACGTATTTCAGCGAGCCTATGTCGTCGCGGAGAGCGCCGACCGGGATGTGGATGCACTGGCGCGCGAGCTCGCGGATCTTCCGCCGCGCGGGGGTTTCATCACTCGACACTTTTCGCCCGCGACGACCGAAGGGAAGGCGGGTCGGATGTACTTCACTCCCGACAATGCGGGACGAATCGACGCCGCGCGGGAAGAACTGGAGAGCTGGCGCGAGGCGGGTAAGGTTGGCGACGACAAATACTATCTACTGCTTGCCGCGATCATAGAAGGTGCCGACAGGGTTGCGAACACTGCGGGCGTCTATGCCTCGTACATGAAACGGTGGCAGCCAAACGCCAAGCGCTCGTTCGGCATCGTTCCGGAGAAGCCAGTCAAAGGAGCACGGCCTGCCTTTGCCCACCTGATGGATGCGACGGATGCTGCCAGGCAGATCGGAGCGGTCGATCTACTCTACATCGACCCGCCGTACAACTCCAGGCAGTACGTCGCTTACTATCACATTCCCGAGATCCTCGCCCGCGGCTGGACGGACAGCAGTCCCGCGATCCGGGGAAAGGTCGGACTACTCGCCGGCAACGAAGGGCGAAGTCAGTGGTCGCACGGCCGACGGGTGAAGAAGTTGTTCGCGGCTCTCCTTTCCGCGAGCGGGGCCAGGCATGCACTCGTTAGCTTCAACTCCGAGGGACATCTCGCGCCGGATGCCCTTCACGCCCTCCTCGCCACCGCGTCGGTGGACGGCCAGGTTGCGCATTTCACACAGAGTTATCGGCGATACCGCGCGGACAGCGAAAGAGAAGGCAGGCATTACCACCGCAACAAGGCGCTTGAACACCTGTATCTGGTGCAACTCCACTAACTTGGTTGCTTCCACGAGCCCCTGTTCGTCTGGAGTTGTGTGACGGTGATAAGGTGTTCTCCCGGCGCCAGTTGGGTCTATACAGGGGCTGGCAAAGGGATTACACTAGGCAGGTGAAGATGACAGCAACACCGCTGCAAAATCAGAGTGCTCAGACACTGGGTGCGGGGAGCTCGACGCCGGATGCTCAGGCGCCGGGGATCGATGCCGATCAGGAGATCATCGCCAAGGTTTTGGCAGGCAGTAAGGACTCGTTCGGGGTTCTGATAACCAGGTATAGCGATCCGCTGTACCGCCATGCACTTGGAATGACCGGAAGTCCGGATGTAGCGGAAGACATACTCCAAGCGTCCTTTATTAAAGCCTATCAGCATTTGGGCGAAGTTCGCGGAAGATTCGATGCATGGGTGTTCAGAATCGTCGCGAATTCGTGCAAGGATTGGCTGAAGAACATTCGGCGAACGCACGTGA